>NZ_CAJJIB010000013.1:0-4941 GCF_905187495.1 Streptococcus mitis
TAGAGCTAAGCGACTTCCATATCTCACAGGGGGCAACCCCCAACTACTTCCGGCGTTCTAGGGCTTAACTTCTGTGTTCGGCATGGGTACAGGTGTATCTCCTAGGCTATCGTCACTTAACTCTGAGTAATACCTACTCAAAATTGAATATCTATTCAAACCAAGAAAACCGTTCGCTTTCATATTCTCAGTTACTTTGGATAAGTCCTCGAGCTATTAGTATTAGTCCGCTACATGTGTCGCCACACTTCCACTTCTAACCTATCTACCTGATCATCTCTCAGGGCTCTTACTGATATAAAATCATGGGAAATCTCATCTTGAGGTGGGTTTCACACTTAGATGCTTTCAGCGTTTATCCCTTCCCTACATAGCTACCCAGCGATGCCTTTGGCAAGACAACTGGTACACCAGCGGTAAGTCCACTCTGGTCCTCTCGTACTAGGAGCAGATCCTCTCAAATTTCCTACGCCCGCGACGGATAGGGACCGAACTGTCTCACGACGTTCTGAACCCAGCTCGCGTGCCGCTTTAATGGGCGAACAGCCCAACCCTTGGGACCGACTACAGCCCCAGGATGCGACGAGCCGACATCGAGGTGCCAAACCTCCCCGTCGATGTGAACTCTTGGGGGAGATAAGCCTGTTATCCCCAGGGTAGCTTTTATCCGTTGAGCGATGGCCCTTCCATACGGAACCACCGGATCACTAAGCCCGACTTTCGTCCCTGCTCGAGTTGTAGCTCTCGCAGTCAAGCTCCCTTATACCTTTACACTCTGCGAATGATTTCCAACCATTCTGAGGGAACCTTTGGGCGCCTCCGTTACCTTTTAGGAGGCGACCGCCCCAGTCAAACTGCCCGTCAGACACTGTCTCCGATAGGGATCACCTATCCGGGTTAGAGTGGCCATAACACAAGGGTAGTATCCCAACAACGTCTCCTTCGAAACTGGCGTCCCGATCTCATAGACTCCTACCTATCCTGTACATGTGGTACAGACACTCAATATCAAACTGCAGTAAAGCTCCATGGGGTCTTTCCGTCCTGTCGCGGGTAACCTGCATCTTCACAGGTACTAAAATTTCACCGAGTCTCTCGTTGAGACAGTGCCCAAATCATTACGCCTTTCGTGCGGGTCGGAACTTACCCGACAAGGAATTTCGCTACCTTAGGACCGTTATAGTTACGGCCGCCGTTTACTGGGGCTTCAATTCATACCTTCGCTTACGCTAAGCACTCCTCTTAACCTTCCAGCACCGGGCAGGCGTCACCCCCTATACATCATCTTACGATTTAGCAGAGAGCTGTGTTTTTGATAAACAGTTGCTTGGGCCTATTCACTGCGGCTGACTTAAAGCCAGCACCCCTTCTCCCGAAGTTACGGGGTCATTTTGCCGAGTTCCTTAACGAGAGTTCTCTCGCTCACCTGAGGCTACTCGCCTCGACTACCTGTGTCGGTTTGCGGTACGGGTAGAGTATGTTTAAACGCTAGAAGCTTTTCTTGGCAGTGTGACGTCACTAACTTCGCTACTAAACTTCGCTCCCCATCACAGCTCAATGTTATAGATATAAGCATTTGACTCATATCACACCTCACTGCTTAGACAGACACTTCCAATCGTCTGCTTTAGTTAGCCTACTGCGTCCCTCCATCACTACATACTCTAGTACAGGAATATCAACCTGTTGTCCATCGGATACACCTTTCGGTCTCTCCTTAGGTCCCGACTAACCCAGGGCGGACGAGCCTTCCCCTGGAAACCTTAGTCTTACGGTGGACAGGATTCTCACCTGTCTTTCGCTACTCATACCGGCATTCTCACTTCTATGCGTTCCAGCACTCCTCACGGTACACCTTCATCACACATAGAACGCTCTCCTACCATACCTATAAAGGTATCCACAGCTTCGGTAAATTGTTTTAGCCCCGGTACATTTTCGGCGCAGGGTCACTCGACTAGTGAGCTATTACGCACTCTTTGAATGAATAGCTGCTTCTAAGCTAACATCCTAGTTGTCTGTGCAACCCCACATCCTTTTCCACTTAACAATTATTTTGGGACCTTAGCTGGTGGTCTGGGCTGTTTCCCTTTCGACTACGGATCTTAGCACTCGCAGTCTGACTGCCGACCATAATTCATTGGCATTCGGAGTTTATCTGAGATTGGTAATCCGGGATGGACCCCTCACCCAAACAGTGCTCTACCTCCAAGAATCTCTAATGTCGACGCTAGCCCTAAAGCTATTTCGGAGAGAACCAGCTATCTCCAAGTTCGTTTGGAATTTCTCCGCTACCCACAAGTCATCCAAGCACTTTTCAACGTGCCCTGGTTCGGTCCTCCAGTGCGTCTTACCGCACCTTCAACCTGCTCATGGGTAGGTCACATGGTTTCGGGTCTACGTCATGATACTAATTCGCCCTATTCAGACTCGGTTTCCCTACGGCTCCGTCTCTTCAACTTAACCTCGCATCATAACGTAACTCGCCGGTTCATTCTACAAAAGGCACGCTCTCACCCATTAACGGGCTCGAACTTGTTGTAGGCACACGGTTTCAGGTTCTATTTCACTCCCCTCCCGGGGTGCTTTTCACCTTTCCCTCACGGTACTGGTTCACTATCGGTCACTAGGGAGTATTTAGGGTTGGGAGATGGTCCTCCCAGATTCCGACGGGATTTCACGTGTCCCGCCGTACTCAGGATACTGCTAGGTACAAAGACTATTTTAAATACGAGGCTATTACTCTCTTTGGCTGATCTTCCCAAATCATTCTTCTATAATCTTTGAGTCCACATTGCAGTCCTACAACCCCGAAGAGTAAACTCTTCGGTTTGCCCTCCTGCCGTTTCGCTCGCCGCTACTAAGGCAATCGCTTTTGCTTTCTCTTCCTGCAGCTACTTAGATGTTTCAGTTCACTGCGTCTTCCTCCTCACATCCTTAACAGATGCGGGTAACAGGTAGTACCTGTTGGGTTCCCCCATTCGGAAATCCCTGGATCATCGCTTACTTACAGCTACCCAAGGCATATCGTCGTTTGTCACGTCCTTCTTCGGCTCCTAGTGCCAAGGCATCCACCGTGCGCCCTTATTAACTTAACCTTATTTTTTGACCTTTCAGTCATAAACTCTTATTAATACTACAGCGTTTTCGGTTTATTTTCTTGTTACTATTTGATATAGATATTCAATTTTCAATGTGCATTACTTGGTGATCTCTCACCAATGGAGCCTAGCGGGATCGAACCGCTGACCTCCTGCGTGCAAAGCAGGCGCTCTCCCAGCTGAGCTAAGGCCCCACAAGACCTCTCAAGACTAAACAAGACCAATGCGCAGTTCCTTATCCTTAGAAAGGAGGTGATCCAGCCGCACCTTCCGATACGGCTACCTTGTTACGACTTCACCCCAATCATCTATCCCACCTTAGGCGGCTGGCTCCTAAAAGGTTACCTCACCGACTTCGGGTGTTACAAACTCTCGTGGTGTGACGGGCGGTGTGTACAAGGCCCGGGAACGTATTCACCGCGGCGTGCTGATCCGCGATTACTAGCGATTCCGACTTCATGTAGGCGAGTTGCAGCCTACAATCCGAACTGAGACTGGCTTTAAGAGATTAGCTTGCCGTCACCGGCTTGCGACTCGTTGTACCAGCCATTGTAGCACGTGTGTAGCCCAGGTCATAAGGGGCATGATGATTTGACGTCATCCCCACCTTCCTCCGGTTTATTACCGGCAGTCTCGCTAGAGTGCCCAACTGAATGATGGCAACTAACAATAGGGGTTGCGCTCGTTGCGGGACTTAACCCAACATCTCACGACACGAGCTGACGACAACCATGCACCACCTGTCACCTCTGTCCCGAAGGAAAACTCTATCTCTAGAGCGGTCAGAGGGATGTCAAGACCTGGTAAGGTTCTTCGCGTTGCTTCGAATTAAACCACATGCTCCACCGCTTGTGCGGGCCCCCGTCAATTCCTTTGAGTTTCAACCTTGCGGTCGTACTCCCCAGGCGGAGTGCTTAATGCGTTAGCTGCGGCACTAAACCCCGGAAAGGGTCTAACACCTAGCACTCATCGTTTACGGCGTGGACTACCAGGGTATCTAATCCTGTTTGCTCCCCACGCTTTCGAGCCTCAGCGTCAGTTACAAGCCAGAGAGCCGCTTTCGCCACCGGTGTTCCTCCATATATCTACGCATTTCACCGCTACACATGGAATTCCACTCTCCCCTCTTGCACTCAAGTTAAACAGTTTCCAAAGCGTACTATGGTTAAGCCACAGCCTTTAACTTCAGACTTATCTAACCGCCTGCGCTCGCTTTACGCCCAATAAATCCGGACAACGCTCGGGACCTACGTATTACCGCGGCTGCTGGCACGTAGTTAGCCGTCCCTTTCTGGTAAGATACCGTCACAGTGTGAACTTTCCACTCTCACACTCGTTCTTCTCTTACAACAGAGCTTTACGATCCGAAAACCTTCTTCACTCACGCGGCGTTGCTCGGTCAGACTTCCGTCCATTGCCGAAGATTCCCTACTGCTGCCTCCCGTAGGAGTCTGGGCCGTGTCTCAGTCCCAGTGTGGCCGATCACCCTCTCAGGTCGGCTATGTATCGTCGCCTTGGTGAGCCGTTACCCCACCAACTAGCTAATACAACGCAGGTCCATCTGGTAGTGATGCAATTGCACCTTTTAAGCAAATGTCATGCAACATCTACTCTTATGCGGTATTAGCTATCGTTTCCAATAGTTATCCCCCGCTACCAGGCAGGTTACCTACGCGTTACTCACCCGTTCGCAACT
The DNA here is from genome assembly GCF_905187495.1 of Streptococcus mitis. Classification (GTDB taxonomy): domain Bacteria; phylum Bacillota; class Bacilli; order Lactobacillales; family Streptococcaceae; genus Streptococcus; species Streptococcus mitis_CU. The sequence goes on from NZ_CAJJIB010000013.1 coordinate 4,798, forward strand.
CATCCGGAGAAGCAAGCTCCTCCTTCAGCGTTCTACTTGCATGTATTAGGCACGCCGCCAGCGTTCGTCCTGAGCCAGGATCAAACTCTCATTAAAAGTTTGAGTTCTCACTCATTTCTGTCACTGACAGATTTATTGTTTTTT
>NZ_CAJJIB010000014.1:0-104 GCF_905187495.1 Streptococcus mitis
GAAAACGTAGCAGTTCGTGAATTCCGTGGCCTCGCTCCTCACTACCTCCGTGGAACATCTGGTGCTGCCAAACTCCGTGGAGCCATTTCACAAGCTAGCACTCT
>NZ_CAJJIB010000015.1:0-1475 GCF_905187495.1 Streptococcus mitis
CGCTGACGTGGTTTGAATTTGATTTTCGAAGAGTATTACTTTTGATATTCGTGGATGATAACACCCTGTACCACACGATTTACTGTACCTGTAGGAGACGGTGTATCTGGTTTGTTTTCTACCTTGAGTGAAGTCAATAGGGCAAAGAGTTGGGCATAAACGATGTAAGGGAAGACACGGTAAATATCATTCAAGACACCGCCACAACCAAAGGCCACTTCTTTGACATTTTCAAGACCAAAAGCTTGATCACTCAAAAGCACAACACGACGAGCAATCTGGTCACCAGCAACTTCACGAACCAAGTCCAAGTCGTACTTGCGAGTGTAGTCTGTTGTTGTACCAAAGACCAAAACAACTGTATCTTCGTTGATAAGAGATTTTGGACCGTGACGGAAGCCAACTGGGCTTTCATACATAGTCGCAACTTGACCAGCAGTCAGTTCCAAAATCTTGAGCTGAGCTTCATGAGCAAGTCCAAAGAAAGGACCAGCGCCTAGATAGATGACACGGTTAAAGTCTAGGTCAACAAGTTCTTTGACATCTTCTGCATTGTCTAGAATTTTACGGGCAAGACTAGATACAACTTCAAAACGTTCAGACTTAACAGCAAATTCTGTAGGATCAAAGACTAAGAGAGCTGTCAACATCATAGACGTAAAGCTAGAGGTCATGGCAAAGCCAGCATCATTAGAAGCAGCTGGTTGCAAAAGCAAGAGATTGCGGTCATCTCCATGAGCTTGAAGAGCCAATTTACCATCTGCTGCGCAAGTAATAGTCACTTGATAAAGCTCATCCACCAAGGCTTTAGCCAAATCAACAGTCGCCACACTTTCGGGAGAGTTCCCACTACGAGCAAAAGATACAAGGACAGTCGCCACATCTTTTTTCAAATAGGTTTCTGGATTGGCAACGATATCTGTTGTCGCAATAGCATTGAAATTCCATTTGCGTTCGTCATAGACTTCCTTAAAGTAAGGCACCAAGGTATCTCCCACATAAGCAGAAGTCCCAGCACCTGTCAAAATAACCTTGATATAGTCATGTTTATCCGCAATCTCTTGCAGGAAGGCTGCAATTTCTTCACGTTTTGCTTGATAAGATTCAAAAGCTTCTCTCCATACATCTGGTTGTTGGTAGATTTCACGTGTAGTGATTTCTGCACCCAATTCGAGCAAATCTTCTTTTGTATAATGTAGCATTGAGTTCCTCTTTTTCTATTAAATATGGGAATGGGAGTAAGCCCCATTCCCATGTATATTCTATATAAAATGCTCTAACGATTTTCACGATATCACATCTTATTGAATCGAGTTCCAACTAAAATCTTTGGGAAAAAGACCGATTATCGTCGGAGCATCGCTCCATCCTCTTATCGCCTATTTTCCCTGTGATTTTCACGTTGTCACATCGTATACTCAATGAAAATCAAAGAGCAAACTAGCCGCAGGCTGCTCAAAGCACTGCTTTGAGGT
>NZ_CAJJIB010000016.1:0-1252 GCF_905187495.1 Streptococcus mitis
TAGGTTGTTCGCCGTCTTCTGTTGGATAGTTTGGAATTACATTGCCATCTTTATCTTTATAAGTCGTTGTCACTTTCTCATAGATGTGTTTTGTATTTCCTTTTTCGTCTACTTCAGTTTTAACAATCTTGTATCCTGGGATATCTTTAGTTGGTTTAGTTCCATCTTCTGTTGGTGAAAGTGGGTTGCCATCTTTATCAACGAATGAAGTATCAGGACGAACTGTTGGAGTGTAAGTAGCTGTTACTGGTGTACCATTCTTATCTACACGTTTAACGGTTACGCCTGTTGCTTTACCTACGAAGTCAGGTTCTGGGGTGAAGGTTACTTTACCGTTTTCATCGATTGTGTATGTTCCTTCTCCTGGTACTTTCTTCTCAGTTGTGCCATCGTCAAATGTTGGTTTAACTGTTTCATCGATTTCTACTGGAACTTCCTTACCGTTGATTGTAACTTTTCCACCTTCAAATGTTGGTGTTCCTGATTGAGGTTGTCCTTTAGGACCTTCTGATTCAGTGTCTTTTGAAGTTGGTGATACTGGAACAACTACTGGAGTGTACTTAGCTGTGATTGGTGTACCGTTCTTATCTACACGTTTCACTGTTACACCTGTTGCTTGACCAGTGAAGTTCTTCTCTGGGGTAAAGGTTACTGTACCGTTTTCATCGATAGTGTATGTTCCTTCGCCTGGTACTTTCTTCTCAGTTGTGCCATCATCAAATGTTGGTTTAACAGTTTCATCGATTTCTACAGTTTTCTCTTCACCGTTGACTGTTACTTTTCCACCTTCAAATGTTGGTGTTCCTGATTGAGTAGCACCTTGAACATTTGTAGTGATAACATCTGAACTTGTTGGTGTTGCTGGTTTTACAACTGGTGTGTAAGTAGCTGTTACTGGTGTTCCGTTCTTATCTTCGCGTTGAACTGTTACACCTGTTCCCTTACCTGTGAAGTTCTTCTCTGGGGTAAAGGTTACTGTGCCGTCTGGAGCTACTGTGTATGTTCCTTCACCTTCGATGGTTACTGAATCAACTGGATCTCCTGTTTTCGGATCTACCAATTGAGCTGGTTTATCAGATAATTCTACAGTTTTTTCTTCACCGTTAACTGTTGTTTTACCTGGTGTGAATACTGGTTTACCTGTTTGAGTTGAACCTTGAACATCTTCTGTTATAGCGTCTGTTCCTGTTGGTGTTACTGGTGCTACTGTTGGTGTGTATTTAGCTGTTACTGGTGTACCATTCTTATCTAC
>NZ_CAJJIB010000017.1:0-35326 GCF_905187495.1 Streptococcus mitis
TGAGCTCCGTCTTGACCACGTTCACCTTGGAGACCTTGAGCACCTTTGTCCCCTTTAGGTCCTTGTGGTCCTTGTGGCCCTTGTGGTCCTGCAACTCCGTCTTCACCTTTTAGACCTTGAGGTCCACGAATGTTACCAATCTTATCCCAAGTTCCGTTTTCTTTCTTATAAACATCACCTGTAGTTGCATCGATATAAGTGTCGCCATCTTTACCATCATCTGCTGTTGGTGCTTTAGGTCCACTTAATAATTCAGCACCATTACGTCCATCTGCTCCGGCTGCTCCGGCTGCACCATTGGCACCGTCTGTACCATTTAAAATATCAGCTGAACTAATTGGCTCGTCAACTCCTGGATCATATTTACCATTTCCATTGTTATCGAAGTAAGCTGTAATACGAGTTCCAATTACTTTTGGTTTTTCAGTTGGAGCTGGGGTATCTGATAATGCTCTTCTTACCCTTCCGCTTCTTTGATTATTCAGTCTTACTGCTGCCTCTGCTAAAGCATTTAAATCAATATTTGGTGTACGTCCATCTTTTCCGTCTTTTACATTAACGGTTACAGGCTCTTCTCCTGGAACTGTAAATGTAATGTCAGTACTACGGCCGTCTGCTCCACGAGCAGTTGTGATTTTTGGAGTTTTCCCGTCACGTCCCGCTGCTCCTGTTTCACCACGGTCTCCACGTTCACCTTTTTCACCTTTAGCACCATCTGCAATGACAACTTCTTTTAATTTCTTATCAGAAGCATCTAATTCGTTGTTTCCATTTTTATCGTAATAGAAGATAACAGTTGTTGTTTTATCAGCTTCATTTCGTTGAGTCGCAACTAATGGACTTGCACCATCGAAACCATCTCTTACAACAGTACTTGTAACATTACCTCTACCGTCGTTAATAGTGATAGTATGAGTGCCGTCATTTTTATTATCTTTAACGGTTACGGTTGGAGTTACACCGTCACGACCTGCCTGACCTTGCGCTCCAGTCAGACCGCGTTCGCCTCGGTCTCCTTTTTCACCTTTGGCTCCTTGCGCTCCAGTTAGACCGCGTTCGCCTCGGTCTCCTTTTTCACCTTTAGCTCCAGTTAGACCGCGTTCACCTTGGTCCCCTTTTTCACCCTTGGCTCCATCTTTAATAGCAATTTTTTGAACAAGTTCGTCTACGCCTTCAGTATAAACACCATTTCCATCGTTATCAAGATAGAAAGTGAGGTTATTTGTATCACCAACTTTATTTTGATCAACACGTGGTTTTACTGTATCGATTAGCTCTTTAGCCACACCAATTTGCATAATACGTGGCTTAGCTTCTTTAGTAACAGAATTACTAATTGGCAATCCTAAAAGTGTTTCGTTACCAAATCGATGAACTTTATAGGTAATTTGACGTTGTCCTTTTTCACCTTCTCGAACTAATCTAGTTTGACCTTCTGGTAATTTACTAGTTGGAAGGTAGACTGTTTGGAAATCAATGTCTTCTGAAACAGTCTTATTATTAGTACCACCATAAGGGTTTGCATCCAAGTATAGTGGATTTGCTCTATGATAATAGTTGGAGTTGCTGTATGGGTCATTGCTAGTAGCGGCACCGCCACCACCTTGGTCCACGTTAAAAGTAACAGGTTTCAAACGAACAGACAAGTCACCATTTGGATTATTGATTGGCAAACTAAATCTGATTGTTTGTTCCGTATTTGTTGAAGTAGCAGAGGTCATACTGTATCCTGAGTGAGATACGAAGTTGGCACCCTGGCTAATAGGTTTTGATTGATCTCTTAACCTTGGAGTTGTGATTGTCGCATTGGAAGGATTTCCAAATCCATCCCCTTTATCCAAGATAAAGTTATTATTAACAAATTCGCCCGGACCAGAATATTTGATTGTGAAATTCAATTTATTACCTTGACGTACTGTTGTTACATCGTAATGAATTGAATTACCACCACGTGAGTTCCCGTAGCCACGGAAACTATAACTACGACCACCTTGGCTGATGTCTGAAAATGCAACTGTATTTCCAGAACCTGAGACAATTGGGTTGGCTGGATTGCTAGCCGCTCTAAAGCCACTATGACCTTTATCCAAGTCTTCCTTACGGATAGCTGGATTTTGGCGAGCATCAGAAAGGCTCAAACCTGGTTTCAAGATTTCATTAGTAGATTTTGGAGCTGAAGTTGTTTCTACTTTGGCAGGTGCATTAGTTGCTAAAACGCTACTATCAACAGCTGAACGGTCAGTCGTTGTTGCAACTGGCTTAGCTTCTTCTTTGGCTTCTGCTGTGTCAGCTTTCTTCACTACAGGAGTTTCTGATACAGTTCCTTTATCAGAGTTAGAACGAAGTTCTAGACCAATAATAGCCGATTGGATAGATGTCTCTGCTGCTGATATTTCAGCTTCAGATGCATCTGCTTTCCCAAGCAAGCTTTGACCAGCTTGGATACTTGCTTGCAAGTTAGCAGCACTTGCTTCTGTATATAACTTACTTTCTAATTTTTTAGCACGTGAAAGAGCTGTTAACAATTTTGACTTGTCAACAGCATCTTGATGACTTGCTTCTTTTTTGTCTTTTGCTTCTTCAACTTTTTCTGCTGGTCTAGTAGCTTCTTCAGTTTTAGCTGGAGTCGTTTCTACTGGGTTAGCAACAGTTGGAGCTGCATAAGTTGTTTCTTTTTTAGGTGTAGAAACTTCTGCTGGTTTAGTAGCTTCATCTACCTTATCCTTATCAACAGAGACACTATTAGTTGCCTCAGGATGTTGTTCCTCTGCTTGTACTGATTGCGCATTGGCAGCAGTTCCCAAGACTAAGGCTGTCCCGAGCAAGACACTAGCCGCACCAAAGTGATACTTACGAATAGAGTATCGTTGTTGCATGCTATACCAGTCAAATGATTTCTTATGTGAATGTTTCATTTCAAACTCCTAGATAGTATTTTATAGTTTACACTTTACAACTATTTGAGCCATTAATCAATATTATCTATGAAATTAATATATCTGATTTTTGTACCATGGAGCCATATTTTTTTTTTTTTTTTTTGAATTTAATGTACATATTTTTAATTCTTGTTTTTTTGTACAAAAGAATCATAATTATGATACAATATAATTTAGGAGGAAATACCTAAATGCGCAACCTTTTATCCACAAAAGACCAAAGACAATTACGTTTAATGGAAACCTTAATTCAGAATCGTAATTGGATAAGGTTACATGCACTTGCCGAAAAATTAGGATGTACAGAACGAATCCTAAAAAATGATTTAAATGAATTACGAACAGCTTTCCCAAATATTGACATCCAATCTTCCGTTAACGGAATTATGATTGATTTAGATGTTAACACTAGTGTAGAAGATATTTATCAATATTTTCTAGCCCATTCCCAATCTTTTCAATTACTAGAGTATATGTTCTTCAATGAGGGGCTACCTATTTATCGAACAGTTGAAAATCTTCACTCAAGTAATGCCAACCTCTATCGATTAGGCCGAAATATTACAAAAACTCTATCATCACAATTTCAGATTGAATTATCTTTTACCCCTACTGCAATTCTTGGTAATGAAACGGATATTCGTTATTTTTTTGCCCAATACTTTTCTGAGCGCTATTATTTCCTAGACTGGCCTTTTCCAGACCTTCCTGAGGAGAATTTAACAGAGTTTGCTGATTTCTTCTATAAAATCACGAATTATCCAATGCGATTTTCAATTTATAGAATTTACAAATTGATGATAGCTATCAGTATTTACCGCGTCAAAAATGGTCATTTTATCGACTTACCAAATCATTTCTTCGATGAATACTACCCTCTTTTGATGAATATTCCAAATTTTGAGGAGCTACTTGTCCATTTCTCTGAAAAACTGGGACTTGAAATCACTCCAGATATCATCGCCCAAATTTTTATATCCTTTATTCAAAACAATCTTTTCTTAGATCCTCAAGAATTCTTCAACTCTTTAGAAGAAAACAGTGAAGCAAGATACTCTTACCAATTACTGAGTCAAATATTAGAACGCCTATCAAAACAATATAAGATTACTTTTACCAACCACGATGAGCTGATTTGGCATTTACACAACACTGCTTTCTTTGAAAGACAGGAAATCTTTTCTACCCCAATCTTATTTGAACAAAAAGCATTGACGATTAAAAAATTTGAAGTTTACTTCCCAGACTTTATGGGAAGTGCACGTCAAGAACTGGCTCAATACCGTCAAGCAATTGGACAGCATGACCATCCTGAACAGTTGGAACACCTGATGTACACCATCTTAACCCATGCTGAAAACCTCTCTACTCAGTTGTTAGAAAATCGACCACCTATCAAGGTTTTGATTATCAGTAACTTTGACCATGCTATATCCCTTACCTTTGTTGATATGCTTTCCTATTACTGTAATAACCGCTTTACCTTCGATATTTGGGATGAATTACAAACAAGTCCTGAGATTTTAAATCAGACAGATTACGATATCATCGTGTCTAATTTCTATATTCCAGGGATTACTAAGAAGTTTATTTGCCGAAACCATCTGTCAATCATGGATTTGGTTAATCACCTCAACACTTTATCAAATGAGATTCATATATCCAATACTTTATAAACTAAAAAGTCAGCAGGGTCCTGCTGACTTTTTCTCTTATCTGATTTCTATACTTCCTTAACAAAAACTAATTCCTGTGGTTGGGACAGGTCTTCTCTATAAACAAATCCTGCAAAGCTTAAGCGACGAGCTTCCTCCACCGTCTGCACTCGATTTTCTATCAGAGATGTTAGGAAGGCACCACGCGCTTTCTTTGAAATGGTTGAGTGAATCTTCAGCTGGCCACCCTTGTCCTCCATGAATTTAAAGGTCACCATTTTTCCTCTGATTTCCTTAGAAAATACAGTCTCAAACTCGGATGACAAGAGAGAGAAAATTAGGTCTTCACCATTCATAGCTTCATCATAGGTTTGCTTCCAATGGCTCTTCAAAGTCTTACCTGCGACTTTTAACTTCATCAAAAAGTCCAAACGGTGAGGGGCTATGGGTGACAAGGCTGGTACGACTCCGTACAAAGCCGAAGTAATAAAGACATGATTTTCAAGATAGGCTTGTTCTACCTCGGTCAGTTTGTCTCGCTTGATATGACGGTACATAAGCCCATCAAAAAGTTTCAAGGCTGGATAGTGTTGAGCAGTTTGACTTTTCAAAGCTTGGATATGTTGAAATTCCTCCGCCGCCTTTTCAGCTGATACCTTGTAAAAACTCTCCAATTGACTAGCAGAATAGAGGGCCAAGACATCCAGCACAGCCTGACTTTCTTGTTTTAAAGGAGCGGCTTCAATACTCGGCAAGTCTGTGTTCATTTCTTTTGCTGTTGGGATTAAAATTTTCATATTAATAGTGTAGCATATTTTTTAGCCACTACCAAGAAATTCATCTGAAAAACCTCGGTTTGACCGAGGCTTCTCTATTTATTTTGGCCATCCTAACCAGACAGCCACGAGAACAAGGGCTAGGCCAGCTAAGCTTGTTAAGATAGATAAGAATTTATCTTTTTTCTCCTTGAACTGAGAAACACCTATCTTCAAAGCGAGCAGTCCGAGTAGCATTGAAGCAAGCATCACATAAAAACCCATTTATTTGTCCTCCATTAGTCTTAATTTACCTTATTATAATATATATTTCTTAAATAAACCTTTTTTATACTCAATGAAAATCAAAGAGCAAACTAGGAAACTAGCCGCAGGTTGTACTTGAGTACGGCAAGGCGACGTTGACGAGGTTTGAAGAGATTTTCGAAGAGTATTACTGTACTTTAAAGGTCTTGAGATAGTTGTCTTTTCCTACTTGACCTTCGAAGGTTTTACCATTTTCAAGGTAAGGGAGGTCATCTGATACAGACGCCTTAACCTTGTAAATCTTGCCATCAACTTTAAAGAAGTAGACGGTGTCCCCCTTGATAACAGCTGATTTGAGGTCTGCTACCACACCCTTGATACTTTCTGTGGTTTCATTATCAATTTCAAGATCGTTTTTGTTGGCGTATTTGCTGAGTAGTTCTTCCACTGTCGTTGCTACGATAACATTTTGGTACTCGACTGCGTCTACCAGGGCGTACTCTTTGACCAAACCAGCATTGTCCTTCAAGCCCATGATGTAGAGAGGCTTGTCATTGAGGTTGATGAGGATTGGGAAGGTTGCCTTGTAGGATTTCTCCTGAACAGCACCTTCGGCTGATTCACGGGCTGATTCTTCGGTCGCAGAAGCCAAGCTGTACTTAGTAATTTCTCCTATTCGCATATTTTCAAGGATAAAACCAAGATTACTTTCATCTGCATTGGCCGACGTCACGCCTGTGTAGAGATAGATGTCATTACCGATAGACAAATAATTATATCCCTTGGTAGTCTGGGTTACGTTTTTCTTGGAAATCATGGCATTCCAGAAACCGTCCTTGTACTTGCCGTTATAGTTGATTTGCTCAATGGTTTCCTCAGCTGGATAAACCCTGTCCACCCATTCTGGAACATCTGACAAGCTGTATTCCTTGGTTTCTCCATTTGTAGCATCCAAGATAATGACTGAAACAGGACGAGGAACTGCAAGTCCAAATTGCTTTTGGTAAACTGTAGCCACATAGAAAGGATTGCCCTCATCGTCCACCTCAAAAGATGGAGTCTTGAAGATTTTAGTTGGGTACTTCAATCGGAGGTGACGCTTGACATCGCGGTTAAAATACTCTGAGTCCGAATACTTGATTGGTGTCTTCAAGTCTACCAAATTCGCATTTCCAGTTACCATGTCCACCTTGATATACTCGCCGATTCCCTTAGCTTGATTGTTAAACCATTTGATAGGGTCTGCGTATTCTAGTGGCGTCACTCGATAAGGCTTCCCATCAATTGTCAATTGGGTATAGGTATCTGCCGCTACGTACTGCGACACCTTATCTGTTAGGGAACCCAAGTAGCGGTCACCAATTTTTTCAGCAGTACTTCTATCTAAGATAGGAACCTTACTGGTGTCAGTCTTAGGAAATTCAGTAAAGTCTTTTTCCGTAACCGTGACTACATTGGCATAATTTTTAGCCTGAAAAATACTAGAAGTCACCAAGGAAACCAAGGCTGCTAAGAGAAGAATTCCTCCAATAGAAGCTAAAAGGATTTTCCCTAACCGATTGATTTTGAAACCCTCAAGATTTAAGGCAGCTTCCGCCTTGCCGTGGCGCACATGAACCGTTTTGACAAGGTTTATTCCCTTGCCAAAGCCAAATAAGATTGCTACAACCAGCAAATGCCCACAGAGGAAAAAGAGAAATTCCCAGCTGGTCAGGTTAAGAGGCGGTAAAAAGATATACCAGGTCGTTGCGATAAAAATCAGTTCAAAGACTATCCGTTTCATTTGCGTTCCTCCTAAATGATTCGTCCTTCCAAGTGATCCAGTTCATGCTGGCAAATCTGGGCTGGGAAGCCTGTCAAGGTAATGGTCTGTTCCTGCCACTTGTTGTCACGATAGGCAACCTTTATGGTTTCATAACGCCTAATAGGTCTCACACCTGTCAAGGACAAACAGCCTTCCTCTGTCTCATAAGGTCCTTCAGAGGACAGGAGCACTGGGTTGAACATGACCACAGGAACCAAACCAAGATTAAAAATAATCACGCGCTTTTGCACCCCAATCATATTGGCAGCTATACCAACGCAGGTCTCACGATTTGCTAAGAGCGTATCTTGTAAATCTCTGGCAAGATACAGATCTTCCTGACTTGCCGGCTGAGACACCTGAGATAAAAACAAAATATCCTTTACAATTTTCTTCTCCACTTCCTCACACTCCTCTTACTTTTTACTATATTATAGCAATTATAGCACAAAAGCCGATAACTGCAAGCCCTTTCCCTCAACTGTAACAAAAAGCCATCCGAAGATGACTTTTTCTTTTTAAATCGCATTCTTGTCAAAGCCAAGTTTGCGTTGGATAAATTTAACGATTTCGACAATAATAATCATTGAGAAGCTTCCGCCTATAACGATTCCCCATTGTGACAAGTCTAGTTTGGTTACGTGGAAGATTCCTTCAAGCGGTTCTACGACGATTGTTGCCATGAGAAGGATGAAGGATACCAAGATGGACCAGTTGAAGGTCTTAGACTTGAATGGGCCAACTGTCAAGATGGATTGGTAAACAGACTTGACATTATAGGCATGGAAGAGCTGAATCAAACCAAGGGTTGCAAAGGCCATAGTTAGGGCATCTGCGTGAATGGCATGATTGTCACCCACGTGAACCGGATAGACAAGGGCAAGGCCATAAACACTCATAACAATAGCAGCTTGGAGTACACCTTGATAGATGATAGAACTCAAAACACCACCTGAGAAGAAGCTTGCCTTGCGTCCACGTGGTTTATGGTTCATGACACCAGGCTCAGCAGGTTCAACACCTAGAGCGATAGCTGGGAAAGTATCGGTTACCAAGTTGATCCACAAAAGATGAACTGGTTGTAAGACATCCCAACCAAACAAGGTTGATAGGAAGATAGTTAATACTTCAGCAGTATTGGCAGAAAGTAGGTACTGAATAGTCTTTTGAATGTTTGAGAAGACCTTACGTCCTTCTTCAACTGCGACGATGATAGTCGCAAAGTTATCATCTGCAAGAATCATGTCAGATGCCCCCTTAGAAACCTCTGTACCAGTGATTCCCATACCGATACCGATATCGGCTGTTTTCAGAGCTGGGGCGTCATTGACACCGTCACCTGTCATGGCAACGACCTTACCTTGTTTTTGCCATGCCTTGACGATACGAACCTTGTGTTCTGGAGACACACGGGCATAAACAGAGTATTGACCTACCACTTTTTCAAAGTCTTCATCTGACAGTTCATTGAGTTCAGCACCAGTTAAAACGTGACCTTCTGTATCGTTTGCGTCAATGATTCCCAAACGTTTAGCAATAGCTTCTGCTGTGTCTTGGTGGTCACCTGTAATCATGATTGGACGGATTCCCGCTTCCTTGGCTACACGAACAGCTTCAGCAGCTTCAGGACGTTCAGGGTCAATCATCCCAATCAAACCAGTAAAGATTAAATCATTTTCAAGCTCTTCAGAAGTCAGGTTTTCTGGAATGCTATCGATAATCTTATAAGCTCCTGCAAGGACACGCAAGGCTTGATGGGCCATTTCAGAGTTGTTTGTATGAATGAGGTTTGTAACCTTCTCATCAATCGGAGCAATATCCCCAGCCTTATCACGAAGAACACAACGTTTCAAAAGTTGGTCTGGCGCACCCTTGACTGCTATAAGGAAACGACCATCTGGCAATGGGTGAACCGTTGACATGAGCTTACGATCAGAGTCAAATGGCAACTCGGCCACACGCGGATATTTCTCTAAAAATCCTTTGACATCGTAGCCCTTGTCCAAGGCATATTGAATGAAGGCTGTTTCAGTAGGGTCACCAATCAGGTTGCCTTCCACATCGATTTTAGTATCGTTTGCCAAAACAACTGAACGAAGAAGGGGCATTTCAAGACCTAGTTCAATATCATCAGCTGAGTCATGTAGAACCGCATCGTAGAAGACTTTTTCGACTGTCATCTTGTTCATAGTCAGCGTACCAGTCTTATCAGAAGCGATGATTTCCGTTGAACCAAGTGTTTCTACTGCTGGCAACTTACGAACGATTGAGTTTCGTTTGGCTAAAACTTGAGTACCAAGGGCAAGAACAATAGTTACGATAGCTGGGAGCCCTTCTGGAATAGCTGCAACGGCAAGGGCAACAGAGATCATCAACTCACCGAGTGGATTTTTCCCTTGAATGAAAACACCCACTACAAAAGTAACAAGTGCAATAACCAAGATAGCATAGGTCAAGACTTTAGAAAGGTTGTTCAAGTTTTGTTTAAGTGGTGTATCTGTCTCATCCGCATCTTGAAGCATACCAGCGATATGACCAACTTCAGTGTACATCCCTGTATTGACAACAACACCCATCCCACGACCATAGGTCACGTTTGAGTTTTGGAAGGCCATATTGACACGGTCCCCAATACCAGCATCTGCAGCAAGTTCAACTGTCAAGTCTTTTTCGACTGGCACAGACTCACCTGTCAAGGCAGCTTCTTCGATCTTAAGAGAATTAGCTTCTAGCAAACGTAGGTCTGCAGGTACTACATCACCAGCTTCGAGAGCGACGATATCACCTGGTACCAATTCTTTAGAATCAATCTCCGCCATATGACCATCACGAAGAACGCGGGCAGCTGGACTAGACATGGATTTGAGGGCTTCGATAGCTTCTTCTGCTTTCCCTTCTTGGTAAACACCAAAGGCAGCATTGATGATTACCACGGCTAAGATGATAATGGCATCTGCGATATCTTCCCCACCAGAAGTCACGACTGACAAGATTGCTGCCGCAACTAGGATGATAATCATCAAATCCTTAAATTGCTCGATAAATTTGACCAGGATTGATCGTTTCTCGCCTTCTTCGAGTTCATTGTGGCCAAATTCGGCAAGGCGCTTTTCCGCCTCACTTGATGACAAACCTTGTTCGGTCGCATCCACAGCCTTCAAGACCTCTTCAGGACTTTGAATGTAAAACGCTTGGCGTTTTTGTTCTTTTGACATGTGTCTCCTCCTTGACATTGTGTGCAAAACAGACTCTCTTTTTCTCATCGTATCTTTTCACGACAAACAAAAATCATAACAAGTCTCGCTGTTTAAGATAGGGCTGGAAAGCATACTCTTCAGTATAAAATTCGGAATGACGACACTATCACAGGTTTCTGCCAGCTACTCCCTTGAGTAGTACTATTATACCAAATTTTGAAAAGTTTTCAAAGAGTAAAAACTGCCTTATTTGAATTTTCCCTTGAAAACCAGTATAATGGTAGAATGCTATGTGACTAGAAAGGAAGTTGAATGAAGCAATCTATTTCAAATCTCAAGTTGGCGGAACGTGGTGCCATTATCAGTATTTCGACCTATTTGATCTTGTCTGCAGCCAAATTAGCAACTGGGCACCTCCTCCATTCATCCAGTTTGGTGGCCGATGGTTTTAACAACGTGTCGGACATCATTGGAAATATTGCTCTCTTGATTGGGATTCGAATGGCGCGCCAGCCTGCTGACCGAGACCACCGTTTTGGCCACTGGAAGATTGAGGATTTGGCTAGCTTAATCACTTCTATCATCATGTTCTATGTTGGCTTTGATGTCCTAAGGGATACCATTCAAAAGATTCTCAGTCGTGAAGAAACAGTCATTGACCCTCTGGGTGCAACCCTGGGAATCATTTCTGCAACGATTATGTTTCTAGTTTATCTCTACAATACTCGCCTCAGTAAGAAATCCAACTCCAAGGCACTGAAGGCTGCCGCCAAGGACAATCTTTCTGATGCTGTCACCTCACTTGGTACTACCATTGCAATCCTGGCTAGCAGTTTCAATTATCCCATTGTGGATAAACTGGTTGCCATTATCATCACTTTCTTTATCTTGAAAACTGCCTATGATATCTTCATCGAGTCTTCCTTTAGCCTTTCGGATGGCTTTGATGACCGTCTGCTCGAGGACTACCAAAAGGCTATCATGGAAATTCCCAAAATCAGCAAGGTTAAGTCGCAAAGAGGTCGCACCTACGGTAGCAACATTTACCTAGATATCACGCTGGAGATGAATCCTGACTTGTCGGTTTATGAGAGCCACGAGATTGCGGATCAAGTCGAGTCTATGTTGGAAGAGCGTTTTGGGGTCTTTGATACCGATGTCCATATCGAGCCAGCACCTATACCTGAGGATGAGATTTTAGACAATGTCTATAAAAAATTACTCATGCGCGAACAATTGATTGACCAGGGAAATCAACTGGAAGAACTCTTGGCTGATGATTTTGTCTATATTCGTCAAGATGGAGAACAGATGGATAAAGAGACCTATAAAGCCGAAAAAGAGTTGAATTCTGCTATCAAGGACATCCAAATCACTTCTATCAGTCAGAAAACAAAACTCATCTGCTATGAGTTAGAAGGTATCGTCCATACCAGTATCTGGCGTCGCCACGAAACTTGGCAAAATGTCTTTCATCAAGAAACCAAAAAAGAATAGAGAAATCCTGTCATGAGACGGGATTTTTCTATTCTTCTAGCTATCAAAGTCACTTAGATATTCATAGCGGTCGTATTTTTCAAGGAGTGCTTCGTTTTTCTCATCCAGTTCTTTTTGAAGAGTCGCTAGTTTGCTAAAATCAGAGCCGTTGGCCTGCATCTCCTCTTCAATAGCAGCGATACGATTTTCCAAGGCTTCAATATCGCCTTCAATGCTTGCCCACTCCTGCTTTTCTTGGTAGGTCATGCGTTTCTTGTCTTCACGAACCTTGACCACTTTCTCCTTTTCAGCCTTTTGTACTTGATTGGCCATCTCTGTTTCAAAGGCTTTTTCATCTAGGTAGTCGGTATAATGACCAAAGAATGGACGAATCTTGCCATCTTCAAAAGCCAGAATCTTGGTCGCTACCTTATCCAAGAAATAGCGGTCGTGACTAACAGTCAAAACTGGACCAGCAAAGCCTTGCAAGAAATTCTCCAAAACTGTCAAGGTCGCAATATCTAGATCATTTGTCGGTTCGTCCAAGAGAAGAACATTTGGTTTTTCCAAGAGCAGTTTGAGGAGATAAAGACGTTTTTTCTCTCCCCCAGACAATTTCTCAATCAAGGTTCCATGCGTCGAACGTGGGAAAAGAAACTGCTCCAGCAGCTCTGCAATAGAAGTCGTAGAACCACCGCTGGTCTTGACCTCTTCTGCCACTTCCTGCAAGTAATTGATCACTCGCTTGCTTTCATCCAAGCCCTCAATTTGCTGAGAGAAATAGGCGATGCGAACAGTTTCCCCTATGACAACTTGGCCTTCAGTTGGCTCAAGACTTCCAGCAATCAGGTTGAGCAGGGTTGATTTCCCAACACCGTTGTCCCCAACGATTCCAATACGGTCTTTGGCCTGCACCAAGAGATTAAAATCTTGCAAAATGGGCTTATTTTCATAGGCAAAGGAAACATCCTGAAACTCGATGACTTTCTTCCCAATACGACTGGTTTCAAAGTTCATAGTCAAGTCTGTCTCAGCACTACTGCCTGAAACCTCTTTCTTCAAGTCGTGGAAACGATTGATACGAGCCTGCTGCTTGGTCGCACGCGCCTGCGGTTGTCTGCGCATCCAGGCCAATTCTTGCTTATAAAGTTGTTCCTTTTTGTGGAGAAGGGCCGCATCGCGCTCGTCCTGTTCCGCCTTAAGGCGAACATAGTCCTGATAATTGCCCTGATATTCTGTTAAGCCTGCTCGGTCCAACTCGAAAATCCGTGTTGACAAAGCGTCTAAGAAATAACGATCGTGAGTGATAAAGAGAACTGTCTTCTTAGAATTTTTTAAAAAGAGGGTCAACCACTCAATAGTCGCTATATCTAAGTGGTTGGTCGGTTCATCCAGAAGTAAGAGGTCGTGATTACCAAGAAGAACTTGCGCCAACTGGACCCGTCTTCTCAGACCACCTGATAATTCCCCAACAGGAGTAGATAAGTCTTGAATGCCCAATTTACTAAGAACGGTCTTGACCTGACTCTCAATTTCCCATGCTTGGAGAGAGTCCATTTCTGCCATGACTCGTTCCAAACGCGCCTGCTTGTCCTCACTGTAGTTGAGCATGATCAACTCATACTCACGAATGAGCTGGATTTCCTTGAGGTCGCTGGATAGAACCGTATCCAAGACCGTCTTGCTATCATCAAAATCAGGATCCTGGGTCAAGTAGCCAATCTGGTAATCATTCTTAGCTGAAAAAGGACTGACATCACCATCAAAGCCAGACACACCAGAAAGAACATCCAAAAGGGTGGTCTTGCCAGTCCCATTGACACCGATCAGACCAATTCTGTCTAGGTCATGGATGATAAAGGAAATATCCTTAAAAACGGTCTTGTCACCGACGGATTTACTTAGTTTTTCAACGATAAAATCACTCATTTTTTCTCCCTCAGATAAGCATGGATGGCTTGACGGTCATTTTCCAATTCTCCATCGACAATGGCATATTCAATCTCTGTTAAAATCTCTCCCAAGTCTGGGCCCGGCTGATAACCATATTCCTTGATTAAAATGCCACCGTTAATCTGAATTTCTTTCTTATCATGAATGGTCAAGCTCTGGTAGGTTTCAGTGATGGCTTGTGGGTTGACTTCTTTTCCTTGGGCCTGACGAAGATTTTCAGACTGTAAAAGTAAATCCAAGTCAAAGCGGTAACAATCGCGCTTGCTCAATTCTCCCTTTTCACGCAAGGCCAAAATAGTCAGCAAATCCTGAACTTGCTTGGCAAATTGACGTGAGGTCTTCCAAGCCTTCAAAAATGGCTGCGCATTTTCAATCTCCAAAGCCCACAGTAGAGCTGCCCAGGCTTGCTCTGAAGATTCAAAGGTGAAATCAGTCTCCAAATCAAACAGTCTGTTAAGCTCGTCCTGGCTAGCTGCCATATCAGGGAGATAATCATAAGCTTGACTCTCAATCATGGAAGCCAAGCCCCTTCTCCAAAAGGGAGCCAGCAAGAGTTTATCAAACTCAACGAAGGTACGCTCTACAGAAATTTTCTCCAGAAGCGGTGTCAAGGTCTTCATAGCTTTAAATGTTTCTGGCTCAAGTTCAAAGCCAAGGCTGGCCTGAAAACGGAAACCGCGCATAATCCGCAGAGCATCTTCGTTGAAACGCTCACTAGCCACTCCAACTGCTCTCAAGACTTGGTTTTCCAAATCCTCTAAGCCATGGAACAAGTCAACAATTTCTCCTGTCTCGTCCAAGGCAAAGGCATTGACTGTAAAATCACGGCGCTTGAGGTCTTCTTCTAGCGAGCGCACAAAGGAAACCGCACTTGGTCTGCGATAGTCCACATAGACATCCTCTGTCCGAAAGGTGGTTACCTCATACTCCTCATCCCCATCTAAAACCAAGACGGTTCCATGCTCGATTCCGATATCGGCTGTTCGAGGAAAAATCTGCTTGGTCTCTTCTGGATAAGAAGACGTCGCAATATCCACATCGTGGATGGGACGATTGAGAAGGGCATCTCGAACAGAACCCCCAACAAAATAGGCTTCAAAGCCTGCTTCTTTAATTTTTTCTAATACTGGTAAAGCCTTCTGAAATTCAGAAGGCATTTGCGTTAATCTCATAATAAGTGTTCTAATCCATAGACAAGCTCATGACGCTTGACAACTTCTTTAATTCCCAAATTCACCCCTGTCATGAAGGAGCTGCGATCATAGGAGTCATGACGGAGGGTCAATCCTTCTCCCTGATTGCCAAAGATGACTTCCTGATGGGCTACCAAGCCTGGCAAACGAACTGAGTGAATCCGCATGCCTTCAAAGTCAGCACCACGGGCACCTGCAATCAATTCTTCCTCATCAGGCGCACCTTGCTGGATTGATTCACGAACTTCTGCCATCAACTCAGCTGTTTTAATAGCTGTTCCACTCGGAGCATCTTTTTTCTTGTCATGATGAAGCTCGATAATCTCCACATTTGGGAAATATTTGGCAGCCTGCGTCGCAAATTGCATGAGTAAGACAGCACCCAAGGCAAAATTTGGAGCAATCAAGCCACCCAAATCTTGGGTACGGGAAAATGCTTTTAGTTCTGCAATTTGTTCACTAGTAAAGCCAGTCGTTCCAACTACTGGAGCAAAGCCGTTTTCGAGGGCAAAACGTGTATTTTCGTAGGCAACAGCTGGAGTAGTAAAATCTACCCAGACATCCGCTTCAAAGCCTGCTAAATCAGCCTTATCCTTGAAAACAGGAATTCCCTGCCATTCTGACTCAGACTCAAAAGGATACAAAACTGCTACCAAGTCCAAGTCTGGATCAGACAAGACCATCTGACAAGCAGCCTGACCCATTTTTCCTTTAAAACCAGCAATAATTACTCGAATACTCATCTCTACTCCTGTCTAAGATACAAAGGACCTTAGCTGCCCATGAAAAATAGGGAATGGCGCTGATTTTCCATGAAAGGCAAAACAGGCATCTTTTTTCAAGAGGCAGGTAGTCCGTGTTTAATTGCTATGATACAAGATTTCTTAACTAGCCTAGAAACGCCAACTAAATCACTGGAATATAACCTAGTGCAATACTTCCTGCTCCTAGGTGGGTCCCAATGACACTACCAAATGTAGCAAGTGAAATATCCGTACCCACTCCTGATTCAAGTAAGTGCTGACGCAATTCTTCAGCCTTTTCAGGGGCATTTCCGTGAATGACAATGATACGGTATTGGCCTGAAGCTGTTGCTTCCTTGATAATTTCAATTAAGCGCTTGGTTGCTTTCTTTTCAGTACGGACTTTTTCGTACACTTCAATCACACCTTGGTTATTGAAATAGAGGATTGGCTTAATGCTTAGCAGATTGCCCAAAATCGCAGCTCCATTTGAAAGGCGTCCACCTTTAACCAAGTGGTCCAAATCATCGACCATGATGAAAGCAGATGTGTGACTAATTTGGATAGCTAGCTTATCCTGAATAATGGCAAAGTCATCACCCTGGTCTCGCCAGTTAAAGACACTTTCAACCATGATACCCAGAGGAGCACTTGTAATCAAAGTGTCTGGGAAGGCAATGGTTAATCCCTCATAATCATCGACCATGTACTGGATATTTTGGTAAAAACCTGAAATTCCAGAAGATAGGAAAAGCCCCAAAGCATGTGTATAGCCTTGTTCTTTAAGCGAAGTTAGAATCTCATCTAACTTGGCAATACTTGGTTGACTGGTCTTAGGCAATTCAGAAGCCTGAGCCATTTTTTGGTAAAATTCCTCAGCAGTCAGATTGATCCCTTCGACATACTCCTCACCATCAATATTAACAGGAATATCCAAGACAAATAAATCTTCTCTTTGCAAGGTATCTGCACTGAGATAGGCAGAGGAATCTGTGATAACAGCTAATTTCATATTAGAACTCCAAATTGATTCCTGGTAAGTCTAATGCAATTTCAGTTACTTCATAAGTCAAACGGTTGAGCATGTTCAAACATGGACGAGCCAAGGTTTCCACTTCTTCTTGGTTCAATTCACTTGGTTCGTTAACAATACGACCATCGATATGGTTCACCTGTGAAATGGTTCCACTGATGACAAATTTATCAAATACAATCATAAAACTCAAGATAACAATCAAGGAAGTCACTTGATTTTCTTGGTCATGTTGAATTAATTGGAAGTTCACATCCACCTTAGTTTCAGGAGCTCCATTTTCATTTTCCCATTCAAAATTACGCGCATCAAAATGATACTGACTAACAAATTCTTGTTCACGTTTAAGATTCATGTCTTTCTCCCTCGGCTACAATATTATAAGCTATTGTACCATAATTTTTTATTTTCATCTAGTTTTCTAGGATTTAGTCAATCCCGATTTCAGCTCGAACTACGTCTGCGATGGTATCAACATAGTAGTCCACTTCTTCTGTTGTAGGCGCTTCTGCCATAACACGCAAAAGAGGCTCTGTTCCACTTGGGCGAACAAGGATACGGCCATTCCCCGCCATTTCAGCTTCCATCTTCTCGATGATAACCTTGATAGCTGGCACTTCCATAGCCTTTTCCTTCATGGCATTTTCCACTCGGATATTGACTAATTTTTGTGGATAGATGGTTACTTCTGCTGCCAACTCTGACAAGCTCTTACCAGTTTCCTTCATGATTTTGGTCAATTGAACAGCAGATAATTGGCCATCACCTGTTGTATTGTAATCCATCAAGATGACGTGACCAGACTGTTCACCACCGAGGTTGTAGCCTGATTTTCTCATTTCTTCAACAACGTAGCGGTCGCCAACTGCAGTGACTGCCTTGTTAATACCTTCACGGTCCAAGGCCTTGTGGAAACCAAGGTTGGACATAACAGTTGTCACGATTGTATTTTGAGCCAATTGTCCTTTTTCAGAAAGATATTTCCCGATGATGTACATAATCTTGTCACCATCAACGATATCACCATTTTCATCAACAGCAATCAAGCGGTCACTATCTCCGTCAAAGGCCAAACCAATAGCTGAGCCGCTTTCTTTGACCACTTCTTGAAGGGTTTCTGGGTGGGTTGAACCAACATTAAGGTTGATGTTAAGACCATCTGGTGTTTCCCCGATAACCGTTAATTGAGCACCAAGGTCTGCAAAGATTTGACGGGCACTTGTAGAAGCTGCACCATTGGCTGTATCCAAGGCAACCTTCATTCCATCAAGAGGAGTTCCAGTTGAAACAAGGTAGCCTTCATACTTACGCAAGCCTTCTGGATAATCTACCAAGGTTCCCAATCCTTCTGCACTTGGACGAGGAAGAGTATCTTCTGCAGCATCTAGCAGGGCTTCAATTTCTGCTTCTTTTTCATCGTCCAGTTTGAAGCCATCACCACCAAAGAACTTAATTCCATTATCAAGGGCTGGGTTGTGACTAGCAGAAATCATGACACCTGCACTGGCTCCCTCAGTTTTCACCAAGTAAGCTACTGCTGGTGTTGCAAGGACACCAAGTTTGTAGACGTGAATCCCTACAGAGAGGAGACCTGCCACCAAGGCAGATTCTAGCATTTCCCCAGAAATACGTGTATCACGTCCTACAAAAACTTTCGGTGCTTCCGTTTTATGTTGACTAAGAACATAGCCTCCAAAACGTCCTAGTTTAAAGGCCAACTCTGGCGTTAATTCTACGTTAGCTTCTCCACGGACTCCATCAGTCCCAAAATATTTACCCATTTTTATAAAATCCTTTTTCTATTTTTAATTCGTTTTTGAACTAGTTGCTTTCGTTGACGAAGATGTCTCCGACGAACTGCTTGTAGTTGAATTTGATGTGCTTGAACTTGGTGCTACTGGTTTTGTAGTCACCTTCATTGTTGTGTCGAACGGAGTAATAACTGCCGGTAAGACAACACCATTGCGATCGATTGCCTGCAAAGGTACTGAACCACTGTAATTACCTGTTATACGTTCGCTGGTTGGTAAAAGCGCAATAATACGATCAATTTTAGCTAGTGTTTCTTGGTCAGTTGTGACAGAAACTCGTTCGTTTGACACGGTTACACTATCAATTTGTAGCTTGGGATCAATCTGGCTTTGGTCAACTTGTGGCACAACAAGCATCCCATCTCGTTTAACCTTCTTCCCAACTTTCACTGTAATCTTTTGAGGCGTTGCCACAGCAGTCAATCCACTTGGAAGATTTTCAATGTTCAAGGGAACTTCAATCGTTCCAACACTGGCATCCGTCAAATCCGCTGTGACCTTAAACTTACGAGTGCTCTCCTGCATTTCGCTGGCCAAGGTCACACGATTAGCTCCGGTTAATATCACTGAAACTTCTGATGCAAATCCACTAATGAAATACTGGTCATTATCATAGTGAATATCGATAGGAACGTTCGTTATCGTATTGGTGTAGGTTTCTGATTTGACCTGCCTTGCGGTATTGCTATTTTGAAAGTTGGTTGACGTTGCATAAATGAATAAGACACAAGCAAAAAAGAGAGATGAAATGATATATAGACTATTTTTTCTCATATTTCCAACCTCCTAGCAAACGGTCCTTGAAACTGACTTTTTCCTCAACAGCTGGCAAAAGAATTGCTCGTAGCTCTGCTTCAAATTCTTCAATCGTCAAGTCGTGCTTGAAAACACCGTTATAGGTAATAGAAATGCCTCCTGTTTCCTCTGAGACGATGAAGGTCAAGGCATCGGATACTTCTGACAAACCGATAGCCGCCCGGTGTCTGGTCCCAAATTCCTTGGAAATCCCTGTGCTTTCTGTCAAGGGAAGATAGGCAGAGGTTACTGCTATTCGATTTTCTCTGATAATCACAGCACCATCGTGTAGGGGAGTGTTGGGGATAAAGATATTAATAAGGAGTTCAGCTGAAATATTGGCATCCAAAGGAATCCCTGTCGCAATGTATTCTTGTAAGGTCCGAACTCGTTGGATGGCAACCAGAGCACCAATCTTACGAGGACTCATATATTCAACCGACTTGACAAAGGCACGAATCATTTGCTCCTCTGCACTAATTTGAGCAGTAGAAAAGAAATCTGTCGCCCTTCCCAAGCGTTCCAAACCAGTCCGAATCTCTGGAGAGAAGATAACAACCGCAGCAATAACCCCATAGGTGATAATCTGATTAATCAACCAAGAAATCGTTGTTAAATCAAGGATATTGGCCACAACCTGGGCTAATACAAAGATCACGACCCCACGCACCAAAATCATAATCTTGGTGCCAGCTATCGCTTTTGTAAAACGATATAAAATATAGGCCACAATCAAAATATCAAACAGATTGATGGCAATACTCCAAGGACTAGAAAACAAGCTAGTCCAATATTGCAGATTGGATAATTGTTGAAAGTTCATCTGCTGTCTCCTCTCTGTCCAAACACGTTCCTTTCTATTATACCATTTTTCTGGCATTTTTTTCCCTATCCTACTTCATTTTAAATTAAGGAAAAATATGATAAAATAAACTGACTAGAAAAAACAAAGGAGAAACCATGTCTCAACTCTATGATATTACCATTGTAGGTGGTGGTCCTGTCGGGCTTTTTGCAGCCTTCTATGCCCACCTACGCCAAGCCAAGGTCCAAATCATCGACTCTCTTCCCCAACTAGGTGGACAACCTGCTATTCTCTACCCTGAAAAGGAAATTTTAGACGTCCCGGGTTTCCCAAACCTGACTGGAGAAGAGTTGACTAACCGTCTAATCGAGCAATTAAACGGCTTTGATACCCCTATTCATCTCAATGAAACGGTTCTTGAGATTGAAAAACAAGAAGAAGGATTTGTCATCACAACTTCTAAAGGAAGTCACCTGTCTAAAACTGTTATCATCGCTATGGGGGGCGGTGCCTTCAAACCACGTCCTCTGGAACTAGAAGGCGTTGAAGACTATGAAAATATCCACTACCACGTTTCCAACATCCAGCAATATGCTGGTAAGAAAGTGACGATTCTTGGTGGAGGAGACTCGGCTGTGGATTGGGCTTTGGCTTTTGAAAAAATTGCACCAACTACCCTTGTTCACCGCAGAGATAATTTCCGCGCCTTGGAACACAGTGTCCAAGCTTTGCAGGAATCTTCTGTGATCATCAAGACACCATTCGTCCCTAGCCAACTCCTTGGAGATGGAAAAATACTCGATAAACTTGAAATCACAAAAGTCAAATCTGATGAAACAGAAACTATTGACCTAGACCACCTCTTTGTCAACTATGGTTTCAAATCTTCTGTTGGTAACCTTAAAAACTGGGGTCTGGACCTCAACCGTCACAAGATTATCGTCAATAGCAAGCAAGAATCTAGCCAAGCAGGTATCTATGCTATCGGTGACTGTTGCTACTATGACGGAAAAATTGATCTGATTGCGACAGGGCTTGGAGAAGCACCAACCGCTGTTAACAATGCCATTAACTACATCGACCCAGAACAAAAAGTACAACCAAAACACTCTACTAGTTTATAGAAAAAGAACCACGAGTCACATAGGATTCGTGGTTTTATAGTTCATCGGCTAATTTGTTAGCTCATATTTCCCCCTTCTTTAACAAAAATAAAAATGCCTATCAAACTGATAAAACATGTGATATAATAGGGACGGCACTAACAATACGCCTTGGAAAAGGAGGTATTACAGATGCTAGAACTTCTCAAAATAGTACTTATCGCAGTCATCGAGAGTATCATCTCATGGCTGGTGACTCGTTGGTTAGACGATCACTTCGACAAGTAACCTTCCTGGTTAGTGCTATCTAACCCAGAAAAAAATCCCCTCAGTATTGCAGTACCGAGGGGATTTCTGTTAGCACTAAAATGCTAGAACTTCTCAATTCCCCTTTATTATCTCACATACTCTATTTAATTGTCAAGAAAGAGGTGTTTTATATCTTTATAACTCATCGGCTATCTTATTGATTTTTCTGAGTCTGTGGTTAACACCACTTTTGGTCAGAGGAGTGCTGAGACTATCTGCTAACTGCTGGATAGAGTAATCTGGGTGCTGAATTCTCAACTGCGCTACCTCCTGCAAATCTACTGGTAGATTTTCTAGGCCCATGATATCTTTGATTTTGCTGATATTGTTGATAGTCTTCATGCTGGCAGAAACTGTCCGAGCAATATTCGCCGTTTCAGCATTATTAGCACGATTAAGGTCGTTACGGGTTTCTCGTAAAATCTTAACTCGCTCAAAATCATCACGCGCCTTCATGGCTCCGATGACAATCAAGAAGTCCATAATATCTTCGGCTCGCTGGAGATAGGTCACAGCCCCCTTCTTGCGTTCAAGCACCTTGGCATCCAGTAAAAACTGCTGGAGAAGAGAGGCAATCCCTTGCGCGTGGTCCAGATAAACAGAACTGATTTCCAACTGGTACTTGCCTGACTCAGGGTCACGAATGCTGCCATTTGCCAAGAAAGCGCCACAGAGATAGGCACGGCCTGCTTCCTCGTCTGATAAAATCGCCCCATCAATACCTGTTTCCAGACCAAAGAACGAGTCTGCCAAGTGCAAATCACTCAATAAGTCCTGCACCTTTTCATCTGTAAAAACGGTATAGACCCGATTCTTACGAAGATTGCTCCGTTGGTGGTGTCGGATTTCCGATTTGATTTCGTAGAAATGGAGAAAGGACTCATAGAGGTGCCGAGCCAGTTTGGCATTTTCTGTCACGACAGACAAGGTCAAGCCCGAAGTCGAAAGACCGATGCTACCAGACATCTTGATAATGGCAGATAATTCATGCCGGCTCAGATGGTGCTGACCTAGAATTTCTTCTTTTACTGCTACTGTGAAACTCATTTTCTCACCTTTATAATGCGCATCAACTCATCCACGATCAAATCTCCATCGTGGAAGGCACCCCCATTTTCCAGACGAAGGAAGTTGGATGAAATCACACGCGGAACTTGCTTACAAAGACCAGCAAAATCATGTTCCACCTGCACCAAGTATTCATCAAAACGGTTGGAATTCATGTATTCCTGAGGCACTTTTTCGATATTCACCAAGACAGTGTCGATAAAAGGTCGGCCAAGGTGACGATGCAAGACTTCCACATGGTCACTATCTGTAAAGTGTTCCGTCTCCCCACGTTGGGTCATGATATTGCAGACATAGGCGATTTCTGCCTTGGTTTCCAAAAGCGCCTGCCCGATTTCCTTAATCACGATATTGGGCAAAATCGAGGTAAAGAGAGAACCAGGTCCGAGGACAATCATGTCACTTTCAAGAATGGTCTGCACCACTCGACGGCTAGCCAGAGGCGTATCATCGTTAAGGGTATTGGTCACATAGACATGGTCAATCATGCCTGGATGGTCTGCAATATGACTCTCTCCAGCCACCTCTGTCCCATCCTGAAAGACTGCGTGTAGGGTCAAAGGATGGTCACTGGAAGGATAAATCTTTCCAGTTGTATGGAAAAATTTGCTCAGCAACTGCATGGCATTGTAGGTCGAACCCTGCATTTCTGACAGGCCAGCGATAATGAGATTGCCCAATGGATGGCCAGCAAAGGCTCCAGCATCTTCAGAGAAGCGATACTGAAAGACTTTCTCATAAAACTTAGGCATATCCGACATGGCTACAAGTACATTGCGGAGATCGCCTGGCGGTGTCAACTGCTGCATATTTTTTCTGAGTTCACCTGAAGAACCACCATCATCCGCCACCGTTACGATAGCAGCGATTTCCACATCTTTTTCCCGCAGACTTTTTAGAATGACGGGGATTCCAGTCCCTCCACCAATCACCGTTATCTTTGGTTTTCTCATGAACGGTTTACCGTTTCCTTTCTTCGGTCTTTGTCACGGTGCCCTTCATTAACAGGCCAATTCTTGGATAAGTCCTGCGCCAAGCGTTTAGCAAAGGCCACACTACGGTGTTGTCCTCCTGTACAGCCCATGGCAATGGTCAAAACGGACTTCCCTTCCTTTTGGTAACTTGGCAAAATTGGCTCAATCAAGGCCAACAAATGTTGATAAAAATCTTCTGACTCAGGATGATTCATGACATAGTCATAAACTGGTTCATCCACACCCGTTTGGTTTCTCAGTTCTGGTAGGTAGTAGGGATTTGGCAAGAATCGGACATCAAAGACTAAATCTGCATCAATCGGGATTCCATATTTAAAGCCAAAAGACATGACTTCGATACGGAAAGACTGGGCTTGTTCCTGATCAGAAAACTGCTCTGCAATGGTTTTACGCAGTTCACGAGGAGTAAGTTCAGTTGTATCCACCACATTTTGGCTCATATTTTTCAAAGGTGCCAAGAGTTCACGTTCCAGCTTGATTCCATCCAAAATCCGTCCATCTGCTGCTAATGGATGACTCCGTCTGGTTTCCTTGTAACGAGCGACCAATTCCTTATCAGCTGCATCCAAAAAGAGAATTTTAAAGTCCAGTTCTTCCTTGTTTTCCAACTCATCCAAAACAGCTTGAATCTCTGAAAAGAAAGAACGGCTACGCATATCCACTACCAAAGCCAACTTATGGTCGTCTTCCTTTGTTTCAACCAACTGCAAAAACTTAGGCAAGAGAGCTGGCGGCATATTATCAATAGTAAAATAACCTAAATCTTCGAAGGACTGAATGGCAACTGTTTTCCCTGCACCACTCATTCCTGTCACAATCACCAAGTGAAGTTGTTTCTTTGTCATCTTTTTCTCCTTATATCAAAAGAAGTTTGGCAGAACCAAACTTCAACTAGCTTATCCAATCTCTGCGATGACTTCGATTTCGACTTTTACATCACGAGGAAGACGAGCTACCTCCACAGCTGAACGAGCTGGGAATTCCTCTTTAAAGGCTGTTTGGTAAACCTCATTAAAAGGAACAAAGTCGTTCATATCACTCAAGAAACAAGTTGTTTTGACAACATGGTCAAAGTCAGTTCCTGCCTCTGCCAAAATAGCACCGATGTTTTTCAAGACTTGTTCTGTCTGTTCTTGAATCGTTTCTCCAACGATTTCCCCAGTTTCAGGAGATAGGGGAACTTGACCACTAGCAAACAAAAGGTTGCCAACGATTTTTCCTTGAACATATGGTCCGATAGCCTTTGGGGCCTTATCTGTATGAATTGTTTTTGCCATTTTCTTTTCCTCACAATTTTTCTAAGATTGCATCCCAAGCTTGATCCATCCCTGCCTTGCTGACAGATGAAAAGAGGATGAAGTCGTCACTTGGGTCAAAGTTTAATTTCTTTTTGATTGCTGATTCATGCTTATTCCATTTACCACGAGGAATCTTGTCCGCCTTGGTCGCCACAATGATGACTGGAATCTCATAATACTTAAGAAATTCGTACATCTGCACATCATCTGCTGACGGGTCATGACGAAGGTCAACTAGACTGACCACTGCACGGAGATTTTCCCGAGTCGTTAGGTACTCCTCAATCATGCGCCCCCACTTTTCACGTTCCTTTTTGGAAACACGGGCATAGCCATAACCAGGCACATCCACAAAGCGCATCTTGTCGTCGATATTAAAGAAGTTGAGCAGCTGAGTTTTACCAGGTTTACCTGATGTTCGGGCTAGATTCTTACGATTCAACATAGTGTTGATAAAGCTAGACTTGCCAACATTTGAACGCCCTGCTAGAGCAATCTCTGGCAGTTCATCCTGCGGATAGTGGGACTTATTAGCCGCACTGAGCAAGATTTCAGCATTATGTGTATTAAGTTCCATAGTCACCTCTAGGCTGTTTCTAGGATTGGTTTATCTGTTCCATCGACAGCTTCTTTAGTGATGCGGACCAATTTCACATTTTCCTGACTCGGTACTTCAAACATGACATCTAGCATGGTTTCTTCGATAATCGAGCGAAGACCACGCGCACCGGTTTTGCGTTCGATGGCCTTATTTGCAATCTCTTGAAGGGCTTCGTCGTCAAATTCCAACTCGACATCATCATAAGAAAGCAAGGTTTGATATTGTTTCACCAAAGCATTTCTTGGCTCTTTCAAGATACGAACCAAGTCATCCACTGTCAATTGCTCAAGAGCAGCAAAGACAGGCAAACGTCCAATCAACTCAGGGATAATACCAAATTTTTGAATATCTTCTGCGATGATTTCTTGCATGTAAGAGCTATTTTCATCAATCGCTTTATTGTTTTGACCAAATCCGATGACTTTTTCACCCAGACGTTGTTTGACAATTTCTTCAATACCATCAAAGGCACCACCCACGATAAAGAGGATATTTTTAGTATCCACTTGAATCATCTCTTGTTGTGGATGTTTACGTCCACCTTGAGGCGGCACGCTAGCAACGGTTCCCTCGATAATCTTGAGAAGGGCTTGTTGCACCCCTTCACCAGAAACATCACGTGTGATAGACACGTTCTCACTCTTCTTGGCAATCTTGTCAATTTCATCCACATAAATAATGCCACGCTCTGCACGTTCAATGTTAAAGTCAGCAGCCTGCAATAGTTTGAGAAGGATGTTTTCCACGTCCTCACCTACATAACCAGCCTCAGTAAGAGCTGTCGCATCCGCAATCGCAAAAGGTACATTCAAGCTCTTAGCCAAGGTCTGAGCAAGGAAAGTTTTCCCTGAACCAGTTGGGCCAATCATCAAGATGTTTGACTTCTGCAAATCTACATCTTCTGACTCTTCTCGCGTATCGTGAAAATTGATACGTTTGTAGTGGTTGTAAACCGCCACTGCCAAGGCACGCTTGGCACGATCTTGACCAATTACATAGTGGTTCAAGATATGGAGGAGTTCAATTGGTTTTGGTACCTCAGACAAGTCTGCCAAGACTTCTTCCGCCAACTCCTCACGAATGATTTCCTGGGCCAACTCCACACATTCATTACAGATAAAGGCATTGTTGCCAGCGATTATTTTTTGTACTTCTTCTTGGCTTTTGCCACAAAATGAGCAATAAACCATCATATCATTATTCCTATTTGTAGGCATGATTTCCTTCCGTTCTATTCTATACTGTCATTCTATCTAAAATAAGGTCATGTAAAAAGCATGGATACTATTGACCAAATTGGTAAAGGCATTTAACCAGAGCAGGACAGAAAGTCCATAGCGCTTTTTACGAAAAGCCTGTGCTCCTGCAAGTAAGCAGACCAAACACAGCATGGCTGTGAAAAAACCAAATATACTACGTTCCATTAGACTTCCTTTCTCTTGCGGTATTGGATGGTAAAATCATAAGGATTTTTCTCATCTTTGGTATAAGATTTGCTTGAAACCGTCTCAAAAAGAGACAAGGCAAACTCTTCAGGGAAATAGGTATCTCCCTCCACCCGAGCATGAATTTGAGTCACAATCACTTCATCCAAATAGGGTTCAAAAGCCTGAAAAATCTGCTTTCCACCAATAATATAGAGATTCTTTTCTTGAGCCTGATACCAGCCCAAGACAGACTGGATATCATAAAAAGTAATAACCCCGTCTATCTTTTCTTCAGAATTACGCGTCAAAATCAGAGTTTCCCGTTGTGGAAGCAAGCGACGCCCCATCCCATCAAAGGTCACACGCCCCATCAAGATAGCATGATTCAGAGTTGTTTCTTTGAAGTGTTGCAGTTCTGCTGGCAAATGCCAAGGCAGACGATTGTCCTTACCAATCACACCCTCTTCATCCTGGGCCCAAATAGCTACGATTTTCTTAGTCATGCTTCCATCCTTTTCACTGATAGTACTATTTTATCAAAAAACTCAAAAAAAGACTGGTTTGGAATAGCTTACAGAATAGAAAAAAATCTGTAAGAGGCATCCTACAGATTTTTATATGATTATTCTATTTCTTACAAACCAGGTGCTTGTCCAAGTTCTGCGGCAAGCATCCAGATTGTTTTATCAGTTTCAGTTTTAGCATCTGTAAAGATACCGTTTGTCACATCGTCACCTTCTTCATCAGTAACATCCAAACCTTTTTGGAAGAGTTCTGACAAGTAACGGTAGATAGCAAGGACACGTTCCAAGCTTTCTTCAACATTACGGTATTCACCAGCTTCTTCTTCGATTTCACTGTTTTGAAGGAATTCTGTCAATGTAGAGAATGGGCTACCACCAAGTGTAATCAAGCGTTCGCTGATTTCATCCAATTGACCATCAAGAGCTTCCATATACTCATCCATTTTTGGATGCCATACAAGGAAACCACGACCACGCATGTACCAGTGTACTTGGTGCAAAGCCACATGGGCCACATACAAATCAGCAACAGCTTGGTTCAATACTTCCTTTGTTTTTGCCAATGCTACTGGCGCTGCTTTTGTCAATGATGTTACGTCTTTTACTGCTTCTTTTTTCAATTCTACCATTTTATTTTACCTCATTCATTATTATTTGTAACCACTTCTTAATGATTACTACCTTAGTATACTACTAAGGAAAACCAATAGCAAGCCAAATGACTCACATGAGAAAAGTTGCAATAGACTGATAATTTAAGAATTTTTTAGAATGAAATCCAGTCACTTTCAAACTCTCTTAACAGATATAAAATAAAGAAAAGAGCATACAATTTGTAGGCTCTTTTCTAAGTTTTACATCTTAATACCAGACGCTAACATCAACATGACCCCGAATCCCTTTAAGAGAGTCAGATGAAGTATATTGCCATCCTTTTTCTCCTGAATAATGAGGATTGTTCCAATCAAGCGCATCCGTATAGGCAGCAACCCAGTTTACATGTTGTAAAATATTTGGATGATTCAAACGAGTTTGCAAAAGTTGACGATAGCTATAAACTTTCACGTTTTGATAACCAGCATGCTTCATGGTTTCCATATACTTATTGATAATTTTAACCCAAGTAGTTGTATCTGTCGGTGCTTTCTTAGATTTATTTTCATATTCCCAATTTTCAACATCATAGTAGATTGGATAAGACAAGTTCATTTTATATTTCTTCAAAAGTTCAATGGTCTGTTTAGCATCATTCTCAGCATCTGTTTCATTTTCTGCATAGGTATAAAGATAAACACCGTAAGGAATTCCAAGACGATTTAACTCCTTGATATTATGAGCCAATTCCTTGTCCTCAGTTCCACTATAGCCCAAACGAACAATGACTCCATCTACTCCATTATCATCGATGACTTTTTTCCAGTCACTGATACGACCATTGTGTTCACTGACATCAATAACCTTCTTAGCACGGTCAGTTCCGACCTGTTCTTCACGATGGTTAAAGAAATAACGGTGTCCATTTCGATAAACCCAACCAACATTCAAGGCTTTCTTTTCTTTCAGTTCCCCTGAATCAGCAAAAGTATAACGAGTATCGTCCATAATTAACTCACCTGTTGCCATAGCACCACTTTCAGTAAGATAGTAGTCCCCATGCCACTCATCTTGAGCCATGTACCCCCACTTCTTGAAATAGTACCACTTGCCATCTACCTTTTGCCACTGTTCATTAGCATAAGAACCATCAGACTTCAGGTAGAAATAAGAAGAATAAGTTGGATCATAAAGCCATTCATTTTGCATCATAACACCTTGACCATTCAAGAAATAATTTCCTTGCCACTGACTTTTAGCCATATAGCCCCACTTCTTGAAATAGTACCATTTGCCATTGATTTTCTGCCATTCTTGTTCTGCATAAGAACCATCTGCCTTGAGGTAGAACCAGCTCTTATAATTGTTATCGTAAACCCATTCATTTTTAGCCATGTAACCACCCGCTTTGAGGTAATAGTTTCCATGCCATTCTTTTTGAGCATAACGACCATCTGCTTTTATATAGAACCAACTATTGTAGCTAGTATCGAAAATCCATTCACTCTTAGCTTTTGAACCATCTGCTTTTACATAGAAGTCACCTTCCCAATGTGCTGATGTTGAATTTGGCTTACTTTCTTCTTTCTGACTACTAGCTCGCGTCTCTTTTACTTCTTCCTTTTTCTCTGGACGCTGACTAGAAGAAGTCTCAACCTTTTTCTCTTCTTCTTTTTGACTTGTAGTCGTTTCTGATTTCTTTTCTTCTACCTTACTAGAAGAAGCTTGAACACTGCTTTCTTCCGAAGATGCTTTCGCTTCAGCTTCATTTGCAGCCACCTGATTAACGATCAATCCAAGCAAAAAGGCACTTGCTAATCCAATTTTTCCAATCTTTGTTTTCAATCTTTCCTCCCTTATAAAAAATGGAACAGACATCTGAATGCTGTTCCACCTAGCTTTTGCTACTTACTAATTATTTTACAAAGTCAAGCAATGCCAAGAAGCTTTCAGCTTCAAGTGACGCACCACCAACAAGGGCACCGTCAACGTCTGGGCAAGCCATGTATGAAGCAACGTTTTCAGGTTTAACAGAACCACCGTATTGAACACGAACTTTGTCTGCAACTTCTTGACCAAAGTCAGCAGCTACAACGTCACGAACAACTTTACACATTTTTTGTGCGTCGTCTTGTGAAGCTGATTTACCAGTACCGATAGCCCAGATTGGCTCATAAGCGATAACTGAGGCAGCGACTTGTTCAGCAGTCAATCCAGCCAATGCAGCAGATACTTGAGCACCTACAAACTCAGCAGCTTTACCAGCTTCGTAAGTTTCAAGTGATTCACCACAACAGATGATTGGAAGCATACCGTTTGCAAAGATTGCTTTTGCTTTTTTGTTGATATCTTCGTCAGTTTCATGGAAGTAGTCACGGCGTTCTGAGTGACCGATAACAACGTAATCAGTACCGATTTCTTTCAAAACTTGTGGGCTAGTTTCACCAGTGAAAGCACCTGCATTTTCAAAGTAGCAGTTTTGAGCAGCAACTTTAAGGTTTGAACCTTTTGCAGCAGCAAGAACAGTTGTCAAATCAAGAGCTGGAGCTGCGATACCTGCTTCAACAAGATCTGATGAAGGAAGTTTTGACGCAACTGCTTCAACGAATGCTTTAGCTTCTTCTGGATTTTTGTTCATTTTCCAGTTACCAGCGATAAATGGTTTACGTGACATTTCACATACCTCTTTTTTCAATTTATTTTCTATTTATTTTATCACAATTAGACACAGCTTGCAAATCTTACTCGGATTTCAAGCCTGCTTACAAGGATTAATCCTTCCAGAGATCCATAGCATTTCTAAAATCTGCCGATACCTGTGTCAACTGAGGATTGCTTGCTTCTCTCTCTGCCCGCTTGGCCTCTATTTGAACCACACTTTTAATGCCTTCATGGCGCCAATTTCTCAAAATCGCCTGAATGTACTTCCAGTTTGGTTTTCCATTCAAAACAGCTTCACGAAGAGCTTCCTTAATCAAGTCAGCACTGGTTCCATCTTCCTTTAGTGTCTTGGTCAAATCTTCAATCTCAAAAGGGGTCAACAAGCGTCCTAATTCCTGCTGGAAGGTTTCCACCAAATCTTTGAGCTGATTTTGAGATGTCAACTGGTCTGAACTCGAATGAGCGGCTCCAAGCAAATTATCCAAACGTTCCAAAGCCAAACTAGCATCAAAAAGCAATTCAATTTCACCATTCAATTCGATGGTTCGATACTGAAGTAGTCCCCTCTCCGTCAGATTGGAAATAGCCTGATTGACATCCGAAATTTCCTTGCCAATCCTTTCAGCAATCTGGCTTGGCGACATTTCATCCAAACCTGTCGTATTTTGCAAATAGAAAAATTGCCAGACCAGAAAATCGTCGCTTGAAGGAAAGAGTTCCTTAAAATGCAAGAGCAGGGCACTTGGTAAAACCAAGTTCCCTGATTTAAAAGCGTCTAAATATGTCATAATTCCTCTTATAAATACCCAAAAGCAGATGCATCATCTTGAATTTTTCTCCAGTCAAAAGGCGTCTCCTGATAGACCGCATAGTTCACCCAGTTACTGAAAAAGAGGGCTGCTGATGAAGACCAACAAAGACAAGGTGTCTGGTTGACATCATCATCCTTAAAGTAATTTTCTGGAATATGAGGATCTAAACCTGCATCACGATCCCTAAAATACTCTTTTGCCAAGGTATCACGGTCATATTCCAAATGCCCAAAACTATAAATTTCTCGTAAATCCCGACTGGCCAAAATCGAAACCCCAACCTGAGGACCCTCTGATAAAATCTCGAGATTAGTTTTGTTTAAGACCTCTTCCTTAGAAATCTCCGTGTGCCGTGAATGAGGGGAAACGTAGCTATCATCAAAGCCTCTAAAAAGAAGGTGACCCTCTTTTAGGGTGTCTTGAGGATAAATACCTGATAGCTTACTGTCCATCTGGTATTTTTCCACTCCATAGCGCAGATAAAGACCAGCCTGAGCACCCCAACAGATATGAAGGGTCGAATAGACATGGGTCTTGGACCACTCAAGCACCTGACTGAATTCCTCCCAATAGTCCACTTCCTCAAATGGTAAATGCTCAATCGGAGCCCCTGTGATAATCATCCCATCAAAATACTCGTCCTTGACTTCAGGAAAAGTTTTATAAAAGGTCTCCATGTGCTCTGCACGAGTCGTCTTGGAACGGTGGCTCTCCATATAGAGAAAGTCTATGTCCAATTGCAAAGGAGTATTTGCTAAATGCCGTAACAACTGGGTCTCTGTGACCACTTTTTTGGGCATTAGGTTTAAAATCAAAATTTTCAAGGGACGGATATCTTGGTGGGCCGCACGTTGATCATCCATGACAAAGATATTCTCTGTCCGTAAAATCTCAACAGCTGGCAATTTTTTATCAATTCGAATCGGCATAACCTTCTCCTAACTGTACTCTCTAAAGAATAATTGCGTATGTTTGAAACTCTTCGAAAATCTCTTCAAACCGCGTCAACGTTGCCTTGCCGTAGATATAGTTACTGACTTCGTCAGTTTTATCTGCAACCTCAAAGCTGTACTTTGAGCAGCCTGCGGCTAGTTTCCTAGTTTGCTCTTTGATTTTCATTGAGTATAAAACTAAATCTCAAACACTTAGTCCCTTTATTATACTGCAAGAAGATATAGTTTTCAATTATAGTTTTTCTCTAACTAGCTATAGTCTATTTTTATATCCTAATGTAGAGAAAACAGCCCTAGGGACTGTTTTTCATTAATAATGCATAAGAACCTTGTAATCGTAGTCACCGATTTTTTCACGGCCGTTCAATTCATCCAATTCAACAAGGAAGGCACAACCTGCTACAACACCACCAAGTTTTTCAATCATCTCGATGGTTGCCTTAACAGTTCCACCTGTAGCCAAGAGATCATCTACGATAAGAACACGTTGACCTGGCTTGATGGCATCTGCATGCATAGTCAAGGTATCAACGCCGTACTCTTTTTCATAGTCAGCAGAAATAACTTCACGTGGCAATTTACCTGGCTTACGAACAGGTGCAAAACCAATTCCCAACTCAAAGGCAACTGGACAGCCCACGATAAAACCACGAGCCTCAGGCCCTACAACCATGTCAATTTTCTTGTCAGTAGCATACTGAACAATTTCACGAACAGCATAGCTATAAGCATTTCCATCAGCCATCAAAGGACTGATATCACGGAAGGTAATCCCTTCCTTTGGATAATTTTCAATTGTTGCAATGTAATCTTTTAAATTCATCTTTTTCTTTCTTTCAAAGTTTTTTACTCTCTATTATAGCATATTTTTTAAGAAAGAAAAAAGGAAAAGTTAACTTCAATAATTATCTAACGATTTGACGATTTATAACTAGCCATCGCAATAAAGCCCAGTTTCTGTTTATTCTTAGCAAACATTTTATACATAGTTAAAAACTGCTTTCTATTCTCCTTTTTACAAGCATTTACACAAATTTTCAAAGTTCCTAGCCAACCTTCATCATAAATCATACCTGATAATTTCATTAATGTCATTTCACCAGTCAATACTTTCACATCACGATAACCTGATTCTATCATCACCTGTTCCCAACCATCTTGAGTTAAAGGACCTACATTTACATGAATTGCTTGTGACAATTCCTGTCTGACAGACTCTTTAGCTTCCTTAAGAAGCACATCATGTGTCAAAAGAAGACCTCCAGGTTTTAAAACCCTTAGATACTCCGTTACACATTTTTTCTTAGCTTGATCGGCTTGCATAGTCAGCATAGCTTCATTTATAACAATATCAAAACTAGCATCTTGATAAGGAAGTTTCATTGCATTTGCTCTTTCAAAACTGATTAAATGAGCAACACCTGCCGCTTCAGCAGATTTTTTAGCCACTTCTAAGGCTTGTCCATCCATATCAACAGCAGTTATCTTACAACCAAAACGCTGTGCCAACTCAATTGCTGTAGTTCCCCTATTACACGCAACCTCTAGTATTCTCTTTTCTTTTGAAAATCCTCCTTCCGCAATTAACCAATCTGTGGCACGTTTTCCACCTGGACGTAAGCGTTTTTTCCCCAATTTTGCTAAAAACTTATGACCTGCTTCTGACATTTGAACACCTCTGTTTTTTCTTTATTATAACATAAAATTATATTATCTGACAATTCTAATCTAGTTTTTGATGAACTATAATCAAACGCATACAGTCTGCCATGATTATGGCATAAATCTATTAATTAACTCTCTAGTTCGAATTCAATTGCTCACGTAGTATACGCATATAGGTTCACTAGTAGATGGTAACCACGGAGTACTTACATCTCAGATGAACGACATGGCTGTTATACTCAAAAAAAGAAAGGACGAAATTTGTCCTTTCTCGAGCTTAGCTTTCCTTCTACCCACTACAGTTGACAAAGAGCCGAAAAAACCTGACGAATCAAATGATTCATCAGGTTTAAACAGATATGTTTATTGCAAACAAATCATATCAATCAGAAAGCTTAGTCTTCTTTCTTCTTGCGAGCTACAAGACCAAATCCACTCAATACTCCTAGAAGTCCAAGTGCTACAAGGTTAGCATGGTCTTCTGTACCAGTATTTGGCAATTCACGCTTAGCTTCAGCTTCTTTTACTGCTGTTGCTGGTACTGGTTGTGCTGGAGTAGCCGGTACTTGAGGTTTAGCTGGCTGTTCAGGCATTGCTGGAGTAGCTGGCTCAACTGGTTGTACTGGTTTTTGAGATTGAATCTTACGGTAAACATTACGAACATTTCCATTAGCATCTGTTTCTGTACGAACTAACTCATAACCTTCTAATGACTTACCTGGATGTGATCCATTTTCATTTGGAATAATCAATTCACCATTTTCATCTACATAAGTTGTTAATACTTTTTCTGTAACTGGTGTTGGTGTTGGATTATATGGCTCTGTTTGAGGAATAAGTGGTGTTGAAACTTTCTCATAAACGTGTTCTACATCGCCATTTGGAAGTTT
>NZ_CAJJIB010000018.1:0-221 GCF_905187495.1 Streptococcus mitis
GATGCCAACAATGACTTAACAGCAGAAGAAAAAACAAAAGCTAAAGAAGATGCGAAAGCCAAAGCAGACGCAGCAAAACAAGCAATTGATCAAGCAACAACAAATGCAGCGGTGGAACAAGCTAAGGCTGATGGAGCAACAAGTGTAGACTCAGTGACACCAACAGCGCAAGCGAAGCCAGCGGCAAAACAAGCCATCGATGAAGCATTAAAAGCAAAAGA
>NZ_CAJJIB010000019.1:0-77 GCF_905187495.1 Streptococcus mitis
GCAAAACAAGCCATCGATGAAGCATTAAAAGCAAAAGAAGCAGCAATAGATGCCAACAATGACTTAACAGCAGAAGA
>NZ_CAJJIB010000020.1:0-82 GCF_905187495.1 Streptococcus mitis
GAAGAGAAAGCCAAAGCTAAGGAAGACGCCAAAGCCAAAGCCGATGCAGCTAAACAAGCAATCGATAGCGCAACAACAAACG
>NZ_CAJJIB010000021.1:0-136 GCF_905187495.1 Streptococcus mitis
ATGGACACCATCATGATGAAGACCATGATCACGGTTTTAACGCTAATCGTGTCATCAGTGAGGATGAACAAGGCTTTATCATGAGTCACGGTGACCACAATCATTACTTCTTCAAGAAGGATTTGACTGCTGATCA
>NZ_CAJJIB010000022.1:0-90736 GCF_905187495.1 Streptococcus mitis
TGTTATTTTCAACTCTTACTATTATACAGACTTTTTCTGACTTGTCAACTACTTTTTTGAACTTTTCTAATTAATTTTACAACAGCTTCCGTTCGAGCTGTATGTGGGAACATATCGACCGACTGGATATAATGAAGATCATAGACTTCTACTAAGCGTACTAAATCACGAGCCAAGGTCGAAACATTGCAAGAAATATAGACCATCTTTTCTGGTACATAGGTAAGAATAGTATCTAATAACTTATCGTCCAGACCTGTACGTGGTGGATCCACAATCAGAGCATCTGCTCGGTAGCCTTCCTTATACCAGCGAGGAATAATCTCTTCTGCCGTTCCAGCTTCATAATGAGTATTGTCAAATCCCATTCTTTTAGCATTTCGCTTGGCATCTTCAATGGCTTCTGGAATAATATCCATACCTCTTAATGTTTTAACTTTCTTTGCGAAGGCAAATCCAATCGTTCCAACTCCACAATAAGCGTCAATCAAATGGTCTTCTTTATTAACATCCAAGGCTTTTACAGCCTCACTATAGAGGACTTCTGTTTGTTCAGGATTTAGTTGATAGAATGCTCGAGGAGATAGTGAAAATTCATAATCGAGTACACCTTCTTGAATACTCTCTTGTCCCCAGATAATCTCTGTCTTTTCACCATAAATCTCACTGGTTTTAGCTGTATTGGTATTAACAGCTACTGTCACAACTTCTGGAAAATCTTTAATTAAATCTTTTACCAGCAGGGTTAAATTAAGCTGACGATTTATAACAATAATAATCTGAACCTGTCCAGTCTTTCTTGCTCGTCGGACCATTATAGTTCTAACACCTAGAACTTTTCTCTCATCCGTGATTGGAATCTGGTGATAAGTAAGTAATTCTGCTAGACGATTAGCAATCACTTGGGTTTCCTTGTCTTGTACCAGGCAGTCTTTCAACTCTACTAAATAGTGAGAGCTTTGTGCATATAAGCCCGCCTTGACCTGATTTTTAAATTTTCGAGTCTGAAATTGTAACTTAGCACGATAGTACTTGGGTTCCTGCATTCCAATCGTCGGGCGGATTTCATAGTTTTCATATCCTGCAGGAGCAAATTTTTTCAGCGCTTGGTGAAGTAAGTCCGTCTTGAACTCCAGCTGCTTATCATAATGCAGGTGCATGATTTGGCAGCCTCCACATTCATTGTAAATAGTACAAGCCGGCACAACTCGAAATTTAGACTTCTTGTTGACCTTCAGTAATTTTGCCTCAACAAAGTTACGTTTAATAGAAGTAATCTGACAATAGATATCTTCTCCTTTGAGAGCACCAGGCACAAAGACTAATGTTTTTTGATAAAAGCCGATTCCCTCACCATTAATTCCCATGCGCTTAATTTTTAATGGTATTTTTTGTTTCACTTTCAGATTCATACCCCTATCTTATCACATTTTGAGTTATAATAGAACTATGAAAATCACAAAACTTGAAAAGAAAAAAAGACTCTATCTGATGGAGCTTGATAATGGCGACAAATGCTACATTACTGAAGATACTATTGTTCGTTTTATGTTATCAAGAGATAAGGTGATAAGTGAAGAAGAATTGAAAGATATTCAGGACTTTGCCCAATTTTCTTACGGTAAGAATCTAGCCCTCTACCACCTATCCTTTAAAGCACGTACTGAAAAAGAGGTCAGAGAATATCTGAAAAAATACGATATTGATGAAAACATCGTTTCTCAAGTCATTATTAATCTTAAAGAAGATAAGTGGATTAATGATGCTCAGTACGCTTATGCTATCATCAATGCCAATCAACTTTCAGGAGACAAGGGTCCTTATGTACTGACTCAGAAACTAGCTCAAAAAGGGATTTCAAAATCTACTATAGAAGAGAACTTGAAAGAATTTGATTTTTCTGAAGTTGCTCAACGTGTAGCTAATAAACTATTGAAAAAATATGAGGGAAAACTTCCAGCTCGTGCCTTGCAAGATAAGATAATCCAAAATCTGACCAACAAGGGGTTTTCCTATTCTGATGCTAAAACTGCTTTTGACCAGTTGGATAGTCAAGTTGATCAAGAAACGACTCAGGAACTCATCTTCAAGGAACTTGATAAGCAATATGCTAAGTATGCCCGAAAATATGAAGGATACGAACTTAAACAGCGTTTAACTCAAGTTTTAGCACGAAAAGGCTACGATTTTTCGGATATAGCAAGCGCTCTCAGAGAATATCTTTAATATTTTCATGTAAAATTCACAGATTTTAGGTAATTTTATGGTACAATAGTAAACGATAAACTTATAAATTGTAGAAAGTTGGTTAGTTATGAAGCTTCCAAAAGAAGGCGACTTTATTACAATTCAAAGTTATAAGCATGATGGGAGTCTCCACCGAACTTGGCGGGACACCATGGTACTAAAAACAACAGAAAACGCCATTATTGGTGTCAACGATCATACACTGGTTACCGAAAGTGATGGTCGTCGTTGGGTCACTCGAGAACCGGCTATTGTTTACTTTCACAAGAAATATTGGTTTAATATCATTGCCATGATTCGTGATAATGGAATTTCCTACTATTGCAATATGGCTAGCCCCTACTATCTGGATGAAGAAGCACTGAAGTATATTGATTACGATTTGGATGTTAAAATTTTTACAGATGGAGAGAAACGTCTCTTGGACGTTGAGGAGTATGAGCGTCACAAACGCAAAATGAATTATTCCGATGACTTGGACTATATTTTAAAAGAACATGTCAAAATTCTTGTTGATTGGATTAACAATGGACGAGGTCCTTTCTCAGAAGCCTATGTAAACATTTGGTACAAGCGCTATGTAGAACTAAAGAATCGGTAAAGTTGTCAAACTGGGGTTAAGACCCCGGTTTTTTTATTTTAAAAACCCAGCTTTACAGCTGGGCTTATCCTTATATATCTAATTTTGTAACTGTAAATTTGATATGGGAATAGTCTTTTTCAACATCCTTATCCAGCAAGAAAACTGTGGCATCTTTCTTAACCTGAACCAAATCAATATTCTGAGCCTGGGCTGCATAGACGCATCCACAATAACATTGACGATAGATATCATACTCTTCACACATCTCTACCGAACGTTTGTAGCCTTGATTTTTCTTGAAATCACTTGGAAGATAGTGGGTTGTATAAATTTTTTGCACATCGATTCCGATACTATTAATGGTTTGAGAATTCTTATGAGGACTGATGGTCAAGGCTGAGCCAAAGTAGTCAAAGCCCAAGTCCATAGCCACTTGAGCTGTCTTATCCAGTCGGTAGTCAAAGCAAACCTTGCAACGGTCGCCACCTTCAGGCTCTTCTTCCAAACCTCGAACCAGTTTACGATATTCGTTAGGTTCATAAGGAGCTTCTAGGTATTGAACGCTATTGCCAGTTCGCTCATTGAAATCACTGACAAACTTTTTAGTCACATAGGCACGCTTATGGTATTCTGC
Organism: Streptococcus mitis; assembly: GCF_905187495.1. Classification (GTDB taxonomy): domain Bacteria; phylum Bacillota; class Bacilli; order Lactobacillales; family Streptococcaceae; genus Streptococcus; species Streptococcus mitis_CU. The sequence goes on from NZ_CAJJIB010000022.1 coordinate 3,465, forward strand.
CTTGGGATGGATATTAGAATTGGCAAAATAGATTGTCACATCTGCATACTTGGTCAAATATTCGAGGGTATAGGTACTGCAAGGGGCACAGCAAACGTGCATGAGAATGGTTGGCCGTTGCTCATTTTTCTCCCATACTTGTACCATCTTCTGCATGACACGGTCATAATTAATCTTCTGATTGAGGTTCATCTTGCTCAGAATTTCTTCTACATCGATCATGTTCTTCTCCTTTTTATAGTCTTATTTTATCATATAAGTTAGGAGAGCTCAAATCTATTTAGAAGTGAATATCATAAAAAGGAGGAATAGCCATTCCCTCCTTTTGTGTTTTTTATAAGTTGTTTTCTATAGAAAGCTTACATCATCCCACCCATCATACTTGGATCCATTGCTGGAGCTGGGGCTGCTGGTTCTGGTTTATTGGCTACGACTGCTTCCGTAGTCAAAATCAAGCTGGCTACAGATGCTGCATTTTGTAGAGCTGAACGACTCACTTTAACTGGGTCGATAATCCCTTGATCAATCATGTTAACCCATTCGCCAGTTGCTGCATTGAAGCCTGTACCAACTTCAGCATTTTTCAAACGATCGATAACGATAGAGCCTTCAAATCCTGCATTGTGGGCGATTTGACGAACAGGTTCTTCCAAAGCACGGAGAACAATATTGCGACCCGTTGCTTCGTCTCCTGTTAATTCCAAATCAGCTACGGCAGGGATAACATTTACAAGGGCTGTTCCACCACCTGCAACGATTCCTTCTTCAACAGCTGCACGAGTAGCGTTGAGGGCATCTTCAATGCGGAGTTTCATTTCTTTCAACTCAGTTTCAGTTGCAGCTCCGACCTTGATGACTGCTACACCACCTGACAATTTCGCCAAGCGTTCTTGCAATTTTTCACGGTCAAATTCAGAAGTTGTGGTTTCGATTTGAGACTTGATAACTGCAACACGGTGAGAAATCGCTTCAGGATTTCCAGCACCTTCTACGATAACCGTGCTATCTTTGTCCACAGTTACTCTCGCTGCTTGACCAAGAGCTTCAATTGTCGCATCTTTCAACTCAAGACCTAGGTCTTCTGTGATAACTGTTCCGCCTGTTAAGATGGCGATATCTTCAAGCATGGCTTTGCGACGGTCACCAAAACCAGGTGCCTTAACGGCTACTACGTTGAAGGTTCCACGAATCTTGTTCAAAACAAGAGTTGGAAGAGCTTCGCCATCAACATCATCCGCAATAATCAAGAGTGGACGATTGCTTTGGAGAATACTTTCTAGGAGTGGCAAGATTTCTTGGATATTTGAAATCTTCTTATCAGTAATCAAAATGTATGGATTTTCAAGATCAGCTACCATTTTTTCGCTATCTGTCACCATGTACTGTGAAAGGTAACCACGGTCAAACTGCATTCCTTCCACAACTTCAAGTTCTGTTTCCATACCACGTGACTCTTCGATAGTGATGACTCCGTCTTTGCCAACTTTTTCCATGGCTTCAGAAATGTACTCACCGACTTTTTCAGAACGAGAAGAGACAGCAGCAACCTGAGCGATGGCTTCTTTATTAGCGACAGGGATGGCATTATTTTTCAAGGCTTCTACTGCTGCGGCAACTGCTGTTTCAATCCCACGACGAATTCCGATTGGATTGGCACCTGCAGTGACATTTTTGATTCCTTCACGGACGATTGCTTGTGTCAAGACAGTTGCAGTTGTCGTTCCGTCACCTGCGATATCATTGGTTTTTGAAGCTACTTCTGATACCAATTTGGCACCCATATTTTCAAAGTGGTCTTCCAATTCGATTTCTTTGGCAATGGTCACACCATCATTGGTAATCAAGGGTGAGCCAAATGATTTTTCCAACACAACGTTACGACCTTTTGGTCCCAAGGTTACTTTAACAGTGTCTGCAAGGATATCGACACCACGGACCATAGCTGAACGAGCATCAGATGAAAATTTAATTTCTTTTGACATACTTACTTTCTCCTTCTATTTTTCAATGATAGCCAAGATGTTAGCTTCGCCTACGATGATGTACTTTTCATCGCCATCTTTGACATCAAGACCTGCGTGAGCTTCAACCAAGACACGGTCTCCAGCTTTAACACTTGGAGCAACCAAGTCACCGTTCAAGGTACGAACACCTTGTCCAGTAGCCACAACTTGAGCTGTTTTGGTTTTTTCTTGGGCTGAACCTGCGAGGACAAAACCTCCAACAGTTTGTTCTTTTTCTTCTACTTTTAAGACCACACGGTCCCCTAATGGTTTCAACATCTGATTTCCTCCATAATGAGATAGATATCATTAGCACTCTTTACACTTGAGTGCTAATTCATAATTCTATTGTATCACTTGGTCAGAAATAGTCAAGAAAAAAGTCTGACTTTCTCAAGATAAAAAGCCTGAGACCAACTCAGACTTTTTTATGTTTAAAATGGTAATTCCTCCTCTTCCAAAACCAAATCTGCCAAATCCTGTCCTGCATTATTTTCACGAATGGCACGTTGAGCACGACTTTCCAAAAGTTGGAATCCTGTGACAAGTACTTCAGTCACATAATTCATTTGACCATTTTTCTCAAAGCGACGGGTACGAAGTTCTCCATCCACAGAGATAAGACTACCTTTAGTTGCGTAGCTGGCCAAGCTTTCTGCTAGTCTGCCCCATAGAACCATATTGACAAAGTCAGCTTCGCGCTCCCCATTTTGGTCTTTGTAACGACGATTCACAGCAATGGTTGCACGCGCTACTGACTTGTCATTGTTGGTTTTGTGCAATTCTGGTGTAGACGTTAAACGTCCAATCAAGATAACTTTATTATACATATTTTCTTCCTCCTACTTATCTATTCGTAGGAAATCAAAAAAAGTTACAGAAATTTGTAACTTTTCGAGAAAATTTTTTATTTTTTATGAACCATGAAACCTGTCGCCTGTTGATTGGCCATGATGGTCATATCTGTAATCTGCACACGACGAGGTTGACTGGTCACATAGACTACTGTGTCTGCAATATCCTGAGCTTGCAAAGCTTCGATTCCTTGGTAAACGGACGCAGCTCGTTCTTTATCACCGTGAAAACGTACCGTCGAAAAATCTGTTTCGACAATCCCAGGCTGAATGGTTGTAACCTTGATATCCGTTGCGATGGTATCAATTCGCAGTCCATCCGAAAAGGTCTTAACCGCTGCCTTGGTAGCTGAGTAAACAGCGGCACCCGCATAGGCGTAGATTCCTGCGGTTGACCCCATGTTGATGATATGTCCTTGATTGGCTTTTACCATTGCTGGCAAGAAAGAGCGAGTGACTGCCATCAAACCTTTGACATTGGTATCCAGCATGGTCAACATATCCAACTCTTCATAGTCCTGATAAGGTGCTAAACCTAGAGCCAGTCCGGCATTGTTGACCAGAATATCAATCTGACCTATCGTTTCTAGAATATTGGAGCAAACAGTCTTCACCATGGTCATATTCGTCACATCTAGTTGAAAGGTCCAGACATTTTGATTTGGGAAAGCTTCTGCAAACTCCGACTTTAGGACTTCTAGTCTGTCTGTCCGTCGTCCTGTTAGAACGACATTCTCACCCTGCTCCAGATAAGCACGCGCAATCGCTTCACCAATTCCTGATGTCGCCCCTGTAATCACTACATTTTTTGCCATCTTATTTCCTTCTATCTGGTCTATCAGATACTAACAACTTCTTAGGCAGTCCAGTGTTTAGCTGGATCAAATGGAGTTCCGACAACTTGGTCTTCTGATAATTCAATAATACCACGCTTTTGCGGAGCATTTGGCAAGGCAAGTTCACGAGGACTACACATCATGCCAAAACTCTTTTCACCACGAAGCTCACCTGGGAAAATGAGATTCCCTTTGGGCATCATTGCTCCTGGAAGAGCTACAATGGTTTTCAACCCGACACGCGCATTGGGAGCCCCTGCAACGATTTGCACTGTCTTGTCACTCGCGACTGCAACTTGGCAGATGTTAAGGTGGTCACTATCAGGATGGGCTACCATCTCGACAATTTCACCAACAACAAACTTAGGTTCCTTGTCATTGACAATTTCTTCTTTAAAACCTTCCGCCTGCAATTCTTGGTTCAAACGAGCGACTTGCTCATCTGATAAAAAGACTTGACCGCGCTCTGCAATTTCAAACAAACTTGAAACTTCAAAAATATTCCAAGCCACTGTTTCCCCATTCTCTTTGAGAAAAACACGGGCTACCTTGCCTTTGCGCTCCACATCCAGTTTGGCATCTCCGCTATTTTTCACGATGACCATAAGGACATCACCGACATGTTCTTTATTATATGTAAAAATCATTGTTTCCTTTTCTCCTATTTCAGTCCAGCTAAAAAGTCATTAATTTGTTGCTTGCTTTTACGGTCGCGATTAACAAAACGACCAATTTCCTTGTCTTTTTCTAGAACAACAAGGCTAGGAATTCCGTATACATCCCAGAGTTTAGCTAGATCCATATACTGGTCTCTATCCACTCGAATAAAGGTGAACTCTGGATTGGTCTCCTCAATTTCTGGCAAGGCAGGATAGATGTAACGACAATCACCACACCAGTCTGCTACAAAAAGAAAGACCTTCTTGCCATCTTTTTCTACCAAGGATGCTAATTCTTCTAAACTTGCTGGTTGTATCATAAAACTTCCTCCTCATAGACTAGGTCTTCATTTTCATAGACAAAGGTATAATGACGGCCATCCTCAAAAATGACGCCACCAACTAAGCTCTCCAGACTGCTTTCATAAACTTGAACATAGAGAGTCGCAATTTCCCCCATGTCTGAAAAATGGTCTCGTACAATCGCTGTCAACTCTTCCTGAGTCTTCCTGAGCTTACGGTCATCTGCAACTTTTTTCGTAGCAAGGGCAAGGCTCCCAATACCAAGCAGAGCCAGACCTGCCATCCACATTTTTTTAGCTTTCATACCATTCATTTTAACACAAAAAAGGCTTTAGGACAAATGAGGAAGCAGCAGAAAAGCAAGTAAAAAGCCCCTTCCTTTAAGGAAAAGGACTTCTTATACTCAATCAAAAGCAAAGAGCAAACTAGGAAGCTAGCCGCAGGTTGCTCAAAACACTGCTTTGAGGTTGTGGATGAAGCTGACGTGGTTTGAAGAGATTTTCGAAGAGTATTATTCTTATTGCCAGGCACCTGAGTTGCCAACGTAGTAACCATCAGGGGTGTAGGTATTGCGAAGCATCTTACCTGATGAAGCTAGATAATACCACTTGCCATTATCTTTGACCCAATCATTCGCTAGCATGGCACCCGAAGAACTTACATAATACCATTCTCCCTTGTCATAAACCCAAGTGCTTGCTTTCATGACTCCTGAAGTTGATAAATAGTACCACTTGCCTTGGTCGTAAAGCCAGTCACTCGCAATCATGGCTCCTGATGATTTAAAGGCATACCAGTTGCTACCTTGATAAAGCCAAGTTTGATTGAACATGATCCCTTTATCATTCATAAAGTACCAAGTTCCCTTGTCCTTAATCCAATCCTTCTGCACTAATTGACCTTGTTTTTGATAGTACCAGTTTTGGTTTGATTTTAGCCAGCTTTCTGCTTTTACAATCGGATAAAGTTCTCTGAAAGCTCCTCCATCATCATATTTATGACTGATAGTTTTTAGTTTTTCGAGCTTCAACTCACCATTGTCATAGTCTGCCCAAGCATAGACTTTTTGACCATTGACAGTCTCTGGTAAGGTAGCAGTGTAAGTCTTGGTTTGATAGTCCCATTTAGTATCAAGGTAGGTGTATTGATTATTTGATTCTTCAATACGGTAGTAACCACTCTTTCCACCATTATAAACGTCATCTACCACTTTAGTGGACCAGGTCTTTACTTCATTTCCGCTCTTGGCTTCTACCTTGATATCTCCTCTATAGCCATAAGGTACGTAGAAATTCAGGTAACGCCCCTCTGTACCGACCATAGACTTGTCCTTTTCTTGACCTAGGAAATTGACAGTCTGATCTTGACCATTGAGACTGACTGTCCACTCGATTTTCTCGGTTTTTGGCAAATCTAAAACTTTAATATCCACTTCATGACCATTGTTAAACCGAAGAATCTTGCCATCTTGATACTTAACGCCACCCTTAATAACCCACTCTTCTTCAAGATCGAAGGCCTTTCCCGAATGAGGGAAAGCTAGTAAAGCTAGACCAGCTAGAGACAAACCAAATAATGTGATTTTTTTCATTGTAAATCCTCCTTAGTTTCTGTTATGTTAATTATATCACTATGTTTTTATTTTGCAACTCATATCCTAAATATGCAAGTAAAAAACCTCTGAGATTCTTCTCAAAGGTTCTGATTTTGCTAATTGCTGTTCTCAACTGCTGCAGTCACAAAGGCAGTGTAGAGTTCTTCTGGGCGGTTTGGACGACTTGAAAGTTCAGGGTGATACTGACACGCTACAAAGAATTTATTTTCTGGAATTTCCACGATTTCGACCAAACGATTGTCTGGAGAAACTCCTGAGAAGACAAAGCCTGCTGCCTCAAACTGCTCACGGAAGGCGTTGTTAAACTCATAACGGTGACGGTGGCGGCGTTGCACCACTTCTTGATTGTGGTAAGCAGCTGCTGCCTTAGAGCCACGTTTCAACTTAGATGGATAAAGCCCCAAACGAAGGGTTCCACCCATATCCTCAACATCAATCTGATCACGCATGATATCAATGATAGGGTATTTTGTTTCTGGTGCAAGTTCTGCGGAATTGGCGCCCTCAAGCCCTAAAACGTTACGAGCAAACTCGATACAAGTCAACTGCATTCCCAAGCAGACACCCAACATAGGAACATCATTCTCACGCGCATAGCGGATGGCTTGAATTTTCCCTTCTGTGCCACGTTGACCAAAACCACCTGGTACGATAATTCCGTCTGCATCAGACAAGAGTTCCGCCACATTCTCTGCTGTCACATCATTGGCATTGATCCAATTGATTTTAACTTCTGCATCGTTGGCATAACCAGAGTGTTTCAAGGCTTCAACCACAGAAATGTAGGCATCTTGCAACTCAACATACTTACCGACAAGGGAAATCTTGACTTGTTTCTTGAGGTTCATGACCTTGTCCACCATAGCTGACCACTCTGTCATATCCGCTGCTGGTGCGTCTAATTTCAAGTGATCACAGACAATTTGGTCCATACCTTGTGCCTGCAAGTTCAATGGAATTTGGTAAAGGTGTTCGACATCCAAAGACTCGATAACGGCTTCTGGTGCCACATCACAGAACTGGGCCAGTTTGTTTTTAATTCCTTGACCAGCTGGTTCTTCTGTACGAATAACCAACATATTTGGCTGGATTCCCAAGCCACGCAATTCTTTGACAGAGTGTTGAGTTGGTTTGGTTTTCATTTCACCAGCTGCCTTGAGATATGGAAGCAAAGTTGTATGAATGTACATGACATTATCTGCACCCACATCTGCCTTCATCTGACGAAGGGCCTCTAGAAATGGCAAGGACTCGATATCCCCGACAGTTCCACCAACCTCTGTGATAATGACATCAGAATCAGTCGTTAGAGCGGCACGCTTGATTTTTTCTTTCAAAGCATCTGTGATATGAGGAATAACCTGAACAGTTGCCCCAAGGTATTCTCCACGGCGTTCCTTACGAAGAACTTCACTGTAAATTTTACCAGTTGTCACGTTGGAATATTTGTTGAGATTAATATCGATGAAACGTTCATAGTGACCCAAGTCCAAATCTGTCTCAGCTCCGTCATCTGTCACAAAAACTTCCCCGTGCTGGTAAGGACTCATAGTTCCCGGATCAATATTGATATAAGGGTCAAACTTTTGAATCGTTACTTTGAGACCACGATTTTTCAAGAGACGGCCCAGACTCGCTGCCACAATCCCTTTCCCAATAGACGATACCACACCACCAGTTACAAAAATATATTTCGTAGACATAGATTCCTCTTTCTAAAATGCTCAAGGCCTTGTTAACTACGAGGGGACATAGAAAACAAGACCCTACTAATAAGAATAATCTGGGACAACTGCACCAGATTCACAACTAAAATACAAGAAGATAACTTCTTGAAAAAACAAAAATAGCTCCCTAAGAACTAGGGAGCCCCGACCTCTAAAAGAGGTGCCCGAACAATATGATACCTAAAAATAGGATAATTGTCAATAGCTAACTTTTATTCCTCGATGTTTTCAGTATCATCATCTGAAAACTCGTCGTCTTCTTCGTTGAGATCCACGTCTTCACCCAAGTCATCTGGGGCGATTTCGTTGATTTCTGCATCGTAAGCTTCCACTTCATTTTTCTCATCATCTGGATTTTCATCATCGTATGAAAGTGCTGGATCTGCTTCGTATGCGTCTTCGTCTTCTGGATCATCCGCATTATAGTCAATGGCATCTGAATCACCATCCATGAAGGCATTGACACGTTTTTTCTTAGCTTTTGGTGCTACTTCATCGTCGTCATTTTCTTCAAGAGCAATGATTTCTTCGTCGATTTCGTCCACACCATACCATGAACGAAGACCCCATTTGTTGTCTCCAAGTGAGATGAAGCTACCGTCAAAGTTCAACTCTGTGTAGAACAAAGGCAAAGCTTCACGGATATCGCTGTTTGATGTTCCAAGGTAGTTTTGAATTTCGTTTACAAGATCGCTAAAATGCATCTCATGATCGCGACCACGAAGTTCCAAGATAGCACGCGCTACCTCAATCATAGATAGTTCACTTTTTTCTTGCCCAGCAAATACTTCTAATTCCAAAGCGTTTCTCCTCATTTATACTACTATCGTCAGAGCAAACAGACTCTGACCTCATTTTATCATTTACTCTTTATTTTACGATAATTTTGCGGAATAGTCAAAGGTTAAGGGGGAGAAAGTGACAGGACTTTTTATTTCTTTGCTACCCAGCCGTTAACATCGATTGGTGGATTTTCAATATCAATCCAGATAAATTCAATACCGATTTCCCCATTTTTAAACTTAGTCAAACGAATACCGTTGATTTCCAGTTCATTGAGTCGTTGACCTGTCAATACCTCTCGTTCTTTCAACTGGAAAACACCACGTAAAATCCAATTCCCGAGGATTTCTTGCTTATCGGTAGACTGAATAGCCTTACCAGCTTCTTGATTTATATAGGCGTTAATAACATCACCAGAAGATAAAAAGCGTAGTTTAAAAGTTCTTTCTTCTTTGGATAGAGCTAGTTTTTTAGTTCCAGGCTCAAAAGTCCCAAATCCTGGACCAAAGAAATCTGGTCTTTCATCATGGAAGTTCTTGGAGTCGGGCAGAGGAATGTAAACTTCGCTAACTGGACGATATACAAGTTGTTCAATTTCTTTAATGAGTTTTTCATTGCCAGTATTATGCACAAAGTGAATCAAGTCCTCACGAATAGCCTTCATCTGAACTTTCTCTTCCCTACTAGTCCACTTTTTCAAGAGGATTTCTTCTAAAGAGAAGATCACAAAAGCTAGTTCTTCTTGAGCCAGACTATCTTTGAATTTTTCCTGAATCTTTAGAATCCGCGGCAGACGATCTTTCTTAGCTAGTTTTGATCCGCCATTAAAGGCATTGAAACCAGAGCTTTCTTCCACATTTCCATGTTTGTCTGTGATAACCCAAGACACTGTTTCTAGGATATCGGATTGTTCCTTTTCAGCTGTCAGTAAATGAAGATTCTCAAAGAGAGAAAAAGGATCTTCGATATAATGCACATCCCAAGTATCTACCACAATGTCCTTATTATTAAAAGTCATGTGAAGCTGACTGTCAGCTGCCGTGTACTTGTAGTGGTGTTGCCCATCCGTAAAACGAAAATTAGTTGGATTGTTTTTGGTAGTTGATCCTTCAATGACTAGATTATCAATATCCACTGGTAAATAAGTCGTCTCACCAACAAAAATCCTAGGACTTTCTCCCTTTGGTGTCGGCATCAGAACGTGGTAAACAGCTTCAACATTGACCGAGTCAGAGTTGAATCCCTTGATTTGCGCCTTAGAAGATTCGATTCTCTGATTCCTCAAAGTCGCAATCTTTCTTGCCAACTCTTCATAGCGTTGATAGTTTTCCTTGTCTGCAGCTTCTTTATCAGCTGAAATATCCGCATGAAACTTGATATCACCCAATAAGTCCGTCCAAGCTTGAGAATCTTTCTTGAACTGGGCAATTTTTTGGTCTCCTGAATTGATTCCAAAAGACTTGATCCCCACTAGGTATTTATGATTTTCATCGACAACGACGGAAGCATCATAGGAAGTATTGGCGATATCTTCCCCAACAGCATTGAAAGCCTTCTGGAAAACAGTCTCCTGAAATTTGGAGTTGACGATAGGAGCAACATAATTCTCCGTTTGTCCCTCGTCTTCGGATTCTGCCTTTTGAGAGAAAGCTTGGCTCAAGCTAGCAAAGTTGGTAATTAAGGTTTTGTATTTGTCTTTTTGATCTGTTTTTAGATGTTCCCACATAAGCGCCCTCTTTTCTATTTTCAGTATATCAAAAGAAGATTAGTTTTTCACTAATCCCTCTTATATATTCGTTAATTAATACTGTAAAATTCGAGTTTGCCTCGTTTTTTAACCAATTTTAAATAATCTTCACCAGACAGAAGAGCTAAACCATCATCATAAGCCTTTATTCTTTCAAGAGCCTGGTCATAGCTATCCGCACAGTCTTTCACATAAGACTGGCCCTCAAACTGTCCATTCATCTTGGTGTAGATAATGGCAATTTTTCCTGAGCGTTCAAGTTGAGATTGCCCTTGGCTTTCATTTAAGGCCTTAGCAACATTTTCTGCAATGCGTTTAATCACGGGGACAACCACACTGTTTCCAGCCTGCTTGTAGAGCTGACCATTGGAAACACCTTCTGGGATTTTAAAGGATTTAGGATAGCCTTGGACATTAAAGGTTTCTTTGGGAGTCAACTTACGAATCTCGCCACTGTCTGTCAAAATCAATGGAACATTGTGTCCACCTGTTCCCATATTGGCTGTCAAGGTAGGGACAACACCGTTTTTATTTTCACGGACATATTGACGACGCCATTGGTAAACCGTATCTTGACTAGTCACTTCAAACTTCAACTGGTCGTAGAAGTTTTGCTTGTCTTCACGGTAGTAGTAGACCTCATTTAGCTTATCGCCGAAGTTAATGACGTCTTGAAGAGTCGTAGTCAGCTTGATTTCCTCTGGAAATTCAAATAAGTCATAAGCTTCCTTGGTATCAAAACCAACAATGTAGATCCGCTCACGGTTTTGTGGGATATTTCCGTAGTCTTTCCCATTGAGAACCTTCCACTTGATGAAGTAGTTATTCTCAGTCAAGGCTTCGCGAATAACCTTGAAGGTATTGCCGTGGTCATGACCGACCATGTTCTTAACGTTTTCGATGAAAATGGCGCGAGGTTTACGCCCCTCAATCATGCGAAGCAACTCAAAGAAAAGATCGCCACGATCGTCATCAAAGCCCTTGCGATAACCCGCAATACTAAAGGCCTGACAAGGGAAACCTCCCATAATCACATCCACGCGCTCAGCTGGAATGTCCTCTGGCTGAACAGTGTGAATATCACGACCATCCAAATAGGTATCTGGATGGTTTAACTGATAAGTCTGACGCGCATACTTATCAAACTCATTGGCATACACCACTCTGAACTCGTTGGTCTGTTCAAATCCCAACTCAATTCCCCCAACACCTGAGAAGAAAGCTGCAATGTTGTACTTCTCAGGCCGGTTCGAACTTACAGAATTTGTCATGTAGTTACCTGCTTTCAATTTTTTTAAAATATTGTTTTACTCTCTAATAATTATTCGATATCACTCGGAATAAAAAAATTATGCTCTTTTAATACTTTTTTTATCTCGCTAGAAACACGATATTTTTTACCATATCCATCATGCTTCCATAGATTTTTTTGGCTCTTTTTTATATCAAAAAAGTTATCTATTAAGTAGAACGCAAAATCTTTTTTAGGATGTATATGAGAAAAATTCAATTTCTCCCTTCCTCCAGATTGAATTTGGACATCTGGACCATCAACGTGAAAATCACTATTATTACGTATAGAAGTTTCAAATAGCCTTTCTTTTTGACTAAGCATTTCATCACATCGTTTACCATATCCATCTATTAGATAGTTATTTCTTTTTTCTCCAATTAAAGAATATTTATGAGATAATTGATTTCCTAAATTATCAGTGTCTATAATTTCTAATGGAAAAGTGTTGAATTCTGGTGATTTAAACTGTAAATAATTACTTAGCTTGTCTTTTGATAGATTAATAACTTTCTTACCATTTTTAGGTATTTCTTGGTAGCTTAGAGTCCAAGTTTCACAACATTTTTCACTATATGCTGCTGTTAAATTACCTATAATAGAGTCTAATATTGCCACAATATAACGATCTTGAACCTCATAATATTCATATCTTTTTGTATATAGAGCGGATAATAATGAAGAGCTAAATATAAGAATTAATTTATCTTTTTCTCCTTTACTTGTCAGTAAATCATTCAACAATTCTATTTCAGTTTTTGTTAAATCTAAATTTTCGCATTCTTTAAAAAGTAAAACAATCCATAGTGGAATTTTGGGATGTAAGTCATAAAATTCTGTACAAGATGTTGTTTTCTTTTCAGTATTTTTTGCCATCTTCTCTTCTCTTCTCATATACAACTTTATAGAATTTATTATTATCCTTTAAGTACTGATCAAAAAGCCCTTGGTGATATTCTATTACAGTACCATTTTCATCTAACTCCACTGTTCTAATTTTAGTTGTTAATACTTCTCCTAGGTTCTCATCACTAACTTTTTCAAGAGCAGCAAATAAAATTGTACAATCTAAATTCGTCATTTTAAAATATTTGGCTACATTGAAAATGTGATCACTATGAGTTTCAATAAATAATTGGCGATTTGACTCAGATACCCATTGGTAAAAATACATTAGATTGGATTGTAAACTAGGATGTAAATGGATTTCTGGGTTCTCAATAATAACTACTGTTTCCTCGGGAAGTATAAGTAAAGCCAATATTTGAAATAGTATAAAGGTAACTCCTGTGCCAACATGTTGTGGTTCATACTCACTTCCTCCCTTATGATATTTCAATTGTAATAGTTTCGAACTAATATCATCTACAGAGACTGTATATCCAGTGAACTCTTCAAGCCAAAAATTAACTATATTAATCAATTCTGCCTTACTACTAGTTTCAACTATATAATCAATTCCTTTACGTTCCAAAATGGTTTGTTGCATGGGATTTGATTCATAGACAGGTAGTTTAGGAAATATTTCACGAATTTTATTATTATTAAAAAATAACTCTCTATTTTTTATAACAAATTCTTTACTATCACTTTTTTCATAAAGTAATGAAATTAACCCTTCCCCTCTAGGGTTAAATAATTCTAAATCTCTACTCTTTTTATAACTATCCAAAATTCCAATTCTCTCAGCCGATAGATAAGCTATATCTATAATTTTCGGATATGTAGGGGGACGCTTCCCATCCTCTATTGTAATTATTTGGTCTAGAGTTGTGGGAACGCCAAAGGAATACTTAAATGTAATTGTTTTTGATTCCTCTTTTGATAATTGATTATTTTTTAAATTATCTACACTTCCTAATTTTTTTAAATATCCATTTAAAATATCGTGTGAGTCGGATTGACCCAAAATAAGCAATGATTCAATTAATGAAGATTTCCCTGCAGAATTTACGCCAGTAATAACATTTAAATTAGAAAATTCAACTTTTTCATTTAATGCGTACGATTTATAATTTTCAATTTCAACACTTTTTAATTTCATAATATATCCTTCAATTTTAAAGATTGCTTAATATCCTTTATAAATTTTTCAATGTAAGAAAATCTCCAGGTTAGTTTTTCTTTAGAGTCTCGTCTATATAAAATATTATTTTCAAAATTCTCATCGCCAATAAATTTAATATAAAAGTCAAAGAATAAATCTAAATTAGTTTCAATAACTGATTTTTCAAAGCTGGATATTAAAAACAACCAACTCTCAAAAATAATCATATTTACAGTGTTTGAATCTTTCCGACTGAATTCTTTGTATGATTTCAACTCAAACATTCGTTTTGAAATTTGAATACATGATTCATATAATGAATACAACTTTTTCACCTCAGAATCACTAATAATATTAATAAATTTCATTACCCTATCTAATAGATTATCAATTCCATCATAATCGCTATCAAAGTTATAAATACTCATAAATGAATCATTATTATGAATTAGATAATAAGCAAGGAATCTCAATACTAAGTATTGATCTTTCTTTCGTTTTATTGGGACTATTCGTAATTCTTTATTATCAGAAATTTTATTTAATAAATATGTTACTTTACCAACATTTGAAGCATTTCTAATTTCTTGAATGGTTAATCTCTCTCCACCTCTATTAACTCTCATAAAAATTTCATTTTGAAATCTCGGTATAACTGAAGAGTCAACTAAGTAACATGTCAAAGGGTAATCTTCAAATTTTCTTTTTACTCTTGATTCAAGTTCTTTAAAATAAACCTCATCTTTTGAATCTTTATTTAAACATAAAAATCTATAACTTGATGGCAAAGAAAGTTTCCCTTTTAGAAATTCTAAAATTGAATTAATTCTTTGTTTTCCATCTACTACCAGCAAATTTCCGTTTTTATCTATTGAAAAATAAAAAGTAGGAATAGGAATACCAAGTAAAATACTGTCGATCAATTGTTGTTTCTTAGGCTGATTCCAAACATATTCACGCTGAAAACTAGGTTCCAAAATCAATGCATCACCTAAATCAGTATAATCTATTCCCACATTGCTATTATCTTTGTAATCATTTTGATATTCTATAAGTCGATCATAGAATTTCTTGATATCTGAAATGCTAAGCTCTCGTTGAGTAACCGATAGTTTTCTTTTTAATTCATTAGCTGGCAATGACATAAGTTTTTCCATTTCTGATTTAAACTCATTATCATCCTTATCTATTTCAAGAGCAACTTCTAGTGCTTCACTCTTATCAATAAAATTTTCATCGCTTGATAAATTTATTTTATCTAATAGATCATCATTTCCTTCAAAATCTAGATCTAGATTATTTTTTAAACTATTTTCTTCATATTCGCCATCTGTTAGTAATTTAGGAACATTATCCAAACTTCGAAAATTTTCATCGCCAATCAATAGTTTTATACTATTTTTATAATCAGAGAATAAATCACAAATAGCACTAAAAATAGAAAGAGCACCTTTTGTTGAAACACGATTAATAGCTTGATTGGGAGTTCCCTTGAGACTAGGGCCAATATTAAATTCATTTGAAGTATCTGGATAGTAATATAAATCTGAAGGAGTTATTTCTGTAGGTAATTTAATTAAGACTTTTGCAGTAATTTCATAGTTATTAGTTGAATTCTCTACATGAATATTTTCTACCTGACCAATAGCTGTCAATCCATTTTCCCATTCCTTCCATTTCTCGCTATCTCCACCTAGAGAAAGAAATAAAAGGTCACCGACTTTAAGTTTTTGACTATTTGATGTTTTAGGATTATATCGGTTCAGATTATCAATTCTAACATTATAATCAATTATTTCTGTAGTAGCATCTAAATTGTAAAGAGAGGTTGAAGTTTCTTCTTTTTTGGTTTTGATACTATAAAGATATACTTCTTTGCCTCCTATACAAAGGAAATATGAATTCTTGTCTAAATTTTTGTATATCTCGGACACTTTATTTTGAAGTTCGCTTAATGAGAAATCTTTATATTCATTATAAACTTTCCAAAGACTTTTATTTTCATTTTCTAAATCTCTTTGGTGGTATCCTTTTCTACCGTTTTTGAAATAAGGATCAAATGAATCTGTCCATTGTCGGATAGTATTAGCTTTTATTCCAGTTAAAATTTCTAATTCACGGTATTTACTAATAATTTTACTTCTTCTTTTATCATTGCTAGGCAATTTTGAGAAATACAAACAAATAATTTGAACCTTCGTCTTCAAATCAATATTATCATTTCGAGTAGTCATATAACTATACTTTCTATTTTAGGTAGTAGGAAACACGGCTCGTCACCGTGTTTCTTTATTTATTTCACCAACTTCTTCATCTCATCAATACGTGCTACGGTCGCGTCGTATTTAGCTTGGTAGTCGGCTTGTTTGTCGCGTTCTTTTTGGACAACTTCTGGTTTGGCATTGGCTACGAAGCGTTCGTTAGAGAGTTTCTTACCAACCATATCCAGTTCTTTTTGCCATTTAGCCAGTTCCTTGTCGAGACGAGCTAGTTCTTCTTCGACATTGAGGAGGTCTGCCAGTGGCAGGTAGATTTCTGCTCCTGTGATGACGCTTGACATAGCGAGTTCAGGTGCAGGGATATTTGATGCGATTTCCAAGTGTTCTGGATTTGTGAAGCGTTTGATGTAATTGACATTGCTGTTAAAGAAGGCTTCCAAGTCACTATCGCTAGTCTTAACCAGGATGGTGATAGGCTTGCTTGGTGCTACGTTTACTTCTGCACGCGCATTACGAACAGCGCGGATCAAGTCTTTGAGGCTTTCCACACCAGTGTGAGCCACAAGGTCTTCAAAGGCTGGATTGACAGTTGGGTATGCTGCTGTAACGATAGAGCCTTCTGAGATTTGTCCAAAGATTTCCTCTGTCACGAATGGCATGATTGGGTGGAGGAGACGAAGGATCTTGTCCAAAGTGTAAAGGAGAACAGAACGTGTGATAACTTTCTCTTCTTCGTTGTCGCTGTAAAGGACTTCCTTAGTCAACTCAACGTACCAGTCCGCAAACTCATCCCAGATGAAGTTGTAGAGGATATGTCCAGCGACACCAAACTCAAACTTATCAAAGTTGGCAGTAGCTTTTCCGATTGTTTCATTGAGGTTGTGGAGAATCCAGCGATCAGTGACATTTCCAGCTTCCTTGTTGACCACTTTTTCGACATTGGCAGTTGCTTGCTCAAGGGTCAAGCCTTCATTGTTCATGAGGATGTAGCGAGAGATGTTCCAGATTTTGTTAATGAAGTTCCATGAAGCATCCATTTTCTCGTAAGAGAAGCGCACGTCTTGTCCTGGTGCAGAACCGTTTGAAAGGAACCAACGAAGGGCATCAGCACCGTATTTCTCAATGACATCCATAGGGTCAATTCCGTTTCCGAGAGATTTAGACATCTTGCGTCCTTGCTCGTCACGGATGAGACCGTGGATAAGCACGTTTTGGAATGGCTGACGACCAGTAAATTCCAAGGATTGGAAGATCATACGAGATACCCAGAAGAAGATGATGTCGTAACCTGTTACCAAGGTTGAAGTTGGGAAGTAGCGTTTGAAGTCTGCTGAGTCGACATCAGGCCAGCCCATGGTTGAGAATGGCCAAAGGGCAGAACTGAACCAAGTATCCAAGACATCTTCATCTTGTGTCCATCCGTCACCTTCTGGAGCTTCTTCACCGACGTACATTTCACCCTCAGCATTGTACCAAGCAGGGATTTGATGACCCCACCAGAGCTGACGAGAGATTACCCAGTCGTGTACATTTTCCATCCATTGAAGGAAGGTATCGTTGAAACGAGGTGGGTAGAATTCTACCTTGTCCTCTGTATCTTGGTTGGCAATAGCATTCTTAGCCAATTGGTCCATCTTGACGAACCACTGAGTAGACAAGCGTGGTTCAACCACAACACCTGTACGCTCTGAGTGACCAACACTGTGAACACGTTTTTCGATTTTAACAAGGACACCGATTTCTTCCAACTTGGCAACGACTGCCTTACGAGCTTCAAAACGGTCCATGCCTGCAAATTCAAAGGCCAAGTCATTCATGGTTCCGTCATCATTCATGACGTTGACTTGTGGCAAGTTATGGCGTTGACCAACCAAGAAGTCGTTTGGATCATGGGCAGGCGTGATTTTCACGACACCAGTACCAAACTCAGGATCTGCGTGCTCATCACCAACGATTGGGATGAGTTTATTAGCGATTGGAAGGATGACGTTTTTACCAATCAAGTCCTTGTAGCGTGGGTCTTCTGGATTGACCGCAACAGCTACGTCCCCAAACATGGTCTCAGGACGAGTTGTCGCAACTTCAAGGGCGCGTGAGCCATCTTCCAGCATATAATTCATGTGGTAGAAGGCACCTTCGACATCCTTGTGGATAACTTCGATATCAGAAAGGGCAGTGCGAGCAGCTGGGTCCCAGTTGATGATAAACTCACCACGGTAGATCCAGCCTTTCTTGTAAAGGTCCACAAAGACTTTGCGGACAGCTTTTGACAAACCTTCATCAAGCGTGAAACGCTCACGAGAGTAGTCTACAGAGAGCCCCATCTTGCCCCATTGTTCCTTGATAGTAGTGGCATATTCGTCTTTCCATTCCCAGACCTTATCGAGGAATTTCTCACGACCTAGGTCATAACGTGTAATGCCCTCTCCGCGCAAGCGCTCCTCAACTTTAGCCTGAGTGGCAATCCCCGCGTGGTCCATCCCTGGAAGCCAAAGGGTATCAAAACCTTGCATACGTTTTTGACGGATGATAATATCCTGCAAAGTCGTATCCCAAGCGTGACCAAGGTGAAGTTTACCAGTTACGTTTGGTGGTGGAATAACGATAGAATAAGGCTTAGCCTTTTGGTCTCCTGAAGGCTTGAAAACATCCGCATCAAGCCATTTTTGGTAACGACCAGCCTCAACCTCGGCTGGATTGTATTTAGGTGAAAGTTCTTTAGACATGTGTTTGTCCTTTCTCTATTGTATTCATTTTATTTTGAATTTGCTTAGCAGCTTCTTCTGCAGACAAATTCGTATTATTTATTTTAAAGTAATGGTGCAACTCATTCGGTTGATGTTGAGAATTTAATTGAAGTGTTTCAGCAGTCTCTAAAATTTCTCTTTCAGATACCTCAATATGTCGTTTTAAGGGTTTGTGCTTCAACCGGTTCTCCGTTTGATTTCGACGTAAACGCTCTTCAAGACTTGTTTCCAACTCAACAAACAGAATCTCTTGATGATAATCATTCAACAAACTCTGAATTTGCTTTAAATACATCAGTTGGTACTGATTTGAAAAATCAATTACGTCAGTTAAAATTACTGATCTCTGATTTCTAGCGCTAGCTCCAAGGAAAGAAAAGGTAATTCCACGAACAAATTCCCACATCTCCTCGGTATAATCCTGATAGATTTCTAGTGCAAAATCGATGGCTTGATGGTTATAAAAGAGGGTAGAATCCGTCAGTCGAGACAGTTCTTGACCAATCGTCATTTTTCCTGAGGCTGGAGCACATCATTGGAAAAGATGCATCAAATCACCTCCCACTCACGCCTCAACAAGCCATATATCAGACTGTCACAGCGGTTTCCTTGAATATCTTTACGTTCTCTTATGCGAGCTTCGAGGGTAAATCCAAGTTTTTCTGCGACTCGTTGACTTTGGACATTATAACCAAAACAAGTCAGTTCAATCTTGTGAAGACCCAAATCTTTAAAGGCTAAGTCAATCAAGGCAAACGCTGCTTCTGGTACATAGCCTCGACCCCAATAGTCTGGATGCAAGGTATAGCCAAGCTCTAGCACATCATCCGCATGACGATGGTTGAAGTCAACAGAACCAATGACTTTATCGGTTCCTTTGACGACAATCCCATAGCCAGCTGGGAGATTTTCCTTTTGATTGCGTTCTGGAAGGATATGCTCTAGATAGTAAACCTCATCTTCAAAGGTTTTGACTGGAGGAAAGCCTGCTGGATAGGCGACCTCTGGGAGACTAGCGTAGGCATGGATATCCTCGGCATCAGCGACTGTGCAGACTCGTAACACGAGATGTTCTGTTTCCAAGCGTTCTGGCAGTTCAGCTCTTGTCATCTTTCTTCCTCGCTTTCTTTATGAAGCTCCCCATAGGGTCAACACGGTTATCTAAATAGCGATAAACGCGCTGGTGACCGTCCCCCATAAAGTAAGTCGGTGAAAAACGATCATTTTTAAAATGTCCCTTATCATCCAAAAGTTCTGGATCAGCAAGTCGCTCGATAATCTTGGCAAAGATATGACAGATTCCATCTTCCTCGATAATCCGATCTACCCGACAGTTCAATACGACTGGACAGGCCTCTAAAATCGGAGACTGAGTCTGTTCAGAAATCTCGTAGTCTAGTCCCAGGTGTTTCAATTTCTCTCGATGACTGATAAAACCAGCCTCCTCCATCTCGAGCATGAGATTTTCATCAGGAATATTCACAGTAAACTTCTGGTAATGCTTGATTTGCTCAGCCGCATTTTCCTCAGCTCCGACACCAATGACTAGCCAATCTCCCAAGCTATAAGAGGAACTGCAAGTCGTGATATTCTGCTCAAAGTTCTGGTCCTGATATCCCAAAATGAAAATAGGAAAGCCATAATACAGTTTACTTGTGTTAAAAGATTGCTTCATAACAACCTCCTTTTACTAAGACGCAAAAGAAAATCCCTGCCATCTACATGACAGGGACGAATGTATTTATCCGCGGTACCACCCAATTTCGGGCAGTTGCCCGCAACTCTCGTCTTTAAAACAAAAAGACACTTTTATTTCAATTTTTCATCTATTAGCAACTAGTTTTGACACATTTGTGGACTTCTCAGCTCCGCCACTTTCTGTAAAATGTGGGATTCAAAACACCTCTAATGGCTCTATTGTAGCAAGATTTTGATGGAAATGCAAGGCACAAGAAAGATTACTTGAACTTGATGCCATTTTCTTTCAATTTCTTGATGGTAGCTGGGCCGATTCCTTTCAAGGCAAGGAGTTCTTTTTCAGTCCAGTTTTTGAAATCTGACGCAGACTTGATTCCTTCATCATAGAAAGTCTTGGCACGGTCAAGTGGAAGTCCACCCAAGTTTGCTGCAAAATCTTCTACAGAATTGGCTACTTTTTGAGCTTGCTCTTTGGTAGCTTCTACTGCTTGTTCAACTTTTTTAGAAACAGCCTTACCAGCTTGGCTTGCTGACTGCTCAGCACGTTTCACGACTTTTTTTGTCTCTTCTACAACCTTAGTCACAGTACTTGAAAAAACACCTGCACGACGGAGGCTATTTCGTAATTGTTTTTTACGATTGAGTTTCTTTGACATGATAAAATCCTTTCAATAAAAAACCCCTGCTCTGACAAGGATTTAATATAAATATTCTATCAAGATTTTAGTAAAAAATCAAGAATCTATCTCGTTTAATAATTTCGCTCACCAAACAAGCCATCTGGCAAATCATGGAATCCCTTGCCTGCCTTGAAGTTTTCAAACTTACCAAGCAAGAACTGATAAGCATCCAAGCGACTTTCGTAGCGAATCATGGCATCTTTAGCACGCTCGTCCTGGTCTTCTTCGTAGACTTTTTTGCTTTCCTTATGCGCCATGTCATTGATCATAATCTGGGTATTGACCCAGGCTTCAAATTCCTTCATAAATTCTTGTTCGTAACTCATTTTTTCTCCTTATTCTAATCCACGGAAATAGTCCGTGTCAATCTCTCGGTAGGGCTGGATATCCTGAACATACTCCAGCACTCCTTGGAATTCTCCGTTTTCATCGTGCACTGCTGCGTAGGTGATGTGGACAAACTTACCTCGCGACTCGGACTTAAACCACATTTCATACTTGTCTTTAGTACCCTCACGAAGTCCCTTCATGATAGTCCTGACCTTATCCAAGTACTTAGGTGGATGGCAGAGTTCGACATTGCGCCCGACTTGGGACGGGGTCCGTTTGAAAATCATCTCATCAGCTGGCGTATTGTCATTGTAATACTGGAAAATATCGTCTTTATTGACAAAGGTAATCTCCATAGGGAGGTGATTAAGGATGAGGTTAGCCTGCTCGACCGAGAGATAGCCATTGCCAAAAGCCTGTTGACTATGGCGGTCCAGCACTGCTTCCTTTTCCTTAGGGGTAAAGGTAATGGTAAACTGTCCTTCTGGCGTATCGATAACTTGCTGAACTTGACCCTCTGCCTTATCTAGCTGTACAGGCTCCCCTGCACTATCTTCCTCAACAAAGCTCTGTCTTTCTGGCACCCATTTCTCAGACGGACGGATGATGGCATAACCATAGGCATCGCTCTCCTCCGCAATCTGAAGCCAGTCATCCTGAGTAAAGGACTCAAGGAGAATCATGAGAAGGATGGACTCTTCCTTGAAAATCATACTTTCAAACTCTGTCGCAAAGGCTTCAAAAGCTTCTTTCACAGTAGAAATCGGCACTTCAGGTAGTGACTTAGCTGTCATTAGAGCTGTTTGAAAGAGTTCCCTGATCTGATCATCAACTCCCCACATAACTTTTGGAGGTGAATCGTGTCCATAGCGCTCCATGATAGGAAAGAAGAGTTCTTCTTTACGTTGGTAATGGATGTCAAATTGACCTACAAGTCCCATCTGACGCACCAAGCCCTTGCGCATCTCCGCCAGCATTTCCTCGTCTTCCATAGATTCATAAGTATCTAACAATCTCCGAATGCGAATCAAGGCCGCACGGAGGGCCAGATTTTCTTCTTTGAAAACGCGAACTGGGTGACCTGGATACTCGGTATCCTCTACTTCGACACCTTTAATAGCATTTTTAAAAAGATTGGCATGGACATCACAGAGTTCCATGACATCTTCAAAGGTGACACCTGAGTCTGAGTTCATCAGCTCGTGCTCCATGAGGGAAATCTCTATGGCTGAGACACCTGCAAAAGTCGCATCAAAACGCTCCTGAACCGACTCAGGAGAGGCGCCATTATGCAATTCTAACAAAATATCCCGTAGGACATGAATCCGTTCATCTGCCATTAGTCTAATCCAATCACTTCGTAGCCATTCGCTTCCAGTGTGCGGACAATCTTGTCCATAGGAGTTCCTTCCAGCTTAGAACCCTGTTTGAGCGATACCTTACGACCAACGGTATTGCGCATCAAAGGATTAGCAAGGGGTTTAAATCCCAGCTCAACTAGAATTTCCAAGACTTCTGGATGCTTGTCCACCACTTCTGCAACAGGAATTGACACATCGATGATATTGTCCATGACGACCTCCATTGTATGTTCTAAAATGATTTTACTGCTTTTATTATACCATATGGAAAGAAATTAAAAAACTAGCAGTGGAGTTCCTGCTAGTTCTCAGCGACTTGAATTACGACCTAAATAAGTTTAAAGAGCCAATCCAATATTTTAAATAATAGCTTGTAAAACAGCAATTGGACTGTAAAAGAGATGATCATCCAAAAGAATTTCAAAATCCCAATAATCGGTTTGATAAAAATAATGGCAAGAAGTCCCCAAAAAAATTTCATTTTTTATCCTCTGACTTAATGAGCCACCGAGCTGTATCCATTAGCTTATCTGCAATAAAGAGTTTCCCAAAACCGACAACGGCATGATCATCTTTCTTTATCGTTTTCATTACTTTAACACCTTGCATGGTCAAAAAGTAATTCCCGTAAGTTTTAGCTAGAGTTTTTATGAGTCCCAAATTATCTTCCCTCGTTTAACTACACTTTCAAAATATTAACGGTACCAGCCTTGTTGCCTATTGCTGAAAAATCGTTTTATCCCACTCTTTTCATTTCCTATAATATCATACAAGCTAAATTTTATAAAGCATTTTAATAATTTTTAAGTCTAGAAAGATTCCCCAGTATGTTTTGTAGCCATTTCCCCACCAAAAAAGAGGGTTACCCCTCTTCTTAGTTCTTATCCAGATTGCGTAGCATTTCGTCAATCTTGTTTCCATATTCGATGGACTCGTCTTTGACGAAGGTCAAATCTGGGATTTTGTACAATTTTAAATTGCGACCAAGTTCACGTTTGATGGTCCCAGTTGCTTTTTCAAGCCCGATTTGGGCTTTTTGATTATCTGAAGCAAGGTTACTCAAAATGGTGTAGTAAACCTTGGCAACAGACAAGTCACCCAACATCTGAACATCTGTGATGGTCACACCTTGGACACGCGGATCACGGACTTTCTTTTGCAAAATCTCATTGACTTCGCGTTTGATTTCCATGCCCACACGATCCGTACGGAAATGATTTGCCATGATATTCCTTTCTCTACTTTGAACCAAAAGCTAGGCCAGCAGACCTAGCTATTTTTAAACTTCTTGATTTTCATTTCAAATTGAAACGAAGTTCAATTTGAAATCATCTGCTTCTTTCGCCGTGGTGAAAGTGATGGAACTGATTTATCAGTCCCATCACAGGGGATTTTTGAGACCCTAGGCTCAAAAATAAGCAATGAAACCATCGGTTTGCTTGCGTCCCTCACCACCTAAGAAAGGAGCAAAAAATCTTATCTCTTGATTTCTTCCATGACATAGGCCTCAATCACATCATCCATCTTGATATCATTATAGCCATCGATCATCAATCCACCTTCACGACCGTTTGTAACTTCTTTCACGTCGTCTTTGTAGTGTTTCAAGCTTGCAAGTTCACCGTCATAGATAACGACACCATCACGGATAACACGGACTTTAGAGTCACGGGTAACCTTACCGTTGATAACCATGAATCCACCGATAGTTCCCACTTTAGACACCTTGAAGGTTTCACGGATAACTGCTTCACCGATAACTTTTTCTTCAAATTCTGGATCAAGCATCCCCTTCATGGCTTCTTCCATCTCTTCGATAACCTTGTAGATAATACTGTGGAGACGGATTTCCACATCGTCAGCTTCGGCTTGTTGACGAGCTTGTGGTGTAGGGCGTACGTTGAAACCAACGATAAAGGCATTTGAAGCTTCGGCAAGGGTCACGTCTGATTCGTTGATTGCACCGACCGCTGAGTGGACGATGGTAACTTTAACACCTTCCACATCGATTTTCTGAAGTGAGGCAGAAAGGGCTTCAACAGAACCTTGTACGTCGGCCTTGATGATAACGTTAACTGATTTGAGTTCACCAGCTTTAAGCGTATCAAAGAGGTTTTCAAGGCTGACACGTTGGGTAGCTTGACGTTGTTTCATAAGGGCACGTTTGGCACGTTCTTCACCTGCTGCACGCGCAGATTTTTCATCTTCGTAAACGGCAAAGTGGTCACCCGCCATTGGCGCTTCATTCAAACCTGTGATAGAAACTGGTGTTGATGGTCCAGCCACCTTGACACGACGACCAAGGTCGTTGGTCATAGCACGGACACGACCGAAGGTATTTCCGACAACAATTGGGTCTTGGA
This sequence comes from Streptococcus mitis, assembly GCF_905187495.1. GTDB lineage: Bacteria > Bacillota > Bacilli > Lactobacillales > Streptococcaceae > Streptococcus > Streptococcus mitis_CU. The sequence continues at coordinate 28,728 of NZ_CAJJIB010000022.1, forward strand.
CATTCAAGGTACCTTGTTGCACAAGAAGGGTTGCGACCGCACCTTTTCCTTTATCCAAGCGCGCTTCGATAACTGTACCGATAGCACGCACTGTTGGGTCTGCCTTGAGTTCTTGGATTTCAGCCACAAGAAGGACTGTTTCCAACAATTCTTCAATGTTTTGATTGAATTTAGCTGAGATTTCAACAAATTCAGAATCTCCACCCCAAGCGGTTGACATAACTCCATGCTCTGCCAATTCACCGATAACGCGTTCTGGGTTGGCACCTGGTTTATCAATCTTGTTGATGGCTACGATAATTGGAACGTTGGCCGCTTTTGAGTGGTTGATGGCTTCAATTGTCTGAGGCATAACCCCGTCGTCGGCCGCTACAACCAAGATGGTAATATCAGTAACAGACGCACCACGCGCACGCATAGACGTAAAGGCCGCGTGTCCTGGTGTATCAAGGAAGGTGATCTTCTTACCATTTTCAACGATTTGGTAGGCACCGATATGCTGAGTGATACCACCTGCTTCACCTGTCGCAACGCGAGAGTTACGAAGAGTATCCAAGAGGGTTGTTTTACCATGGTCAACGTGTCCCATAATAGTTACAACTGGTGGACGCTCAACCAATTCATCTTCATTAAGATAGCCATCTTCGACAAAGAAACGTTCGATGTCGGCATTATCCACTTCAACCTTTTGCTTAGCTTCGATACCATAATCCACCATGAGGAGTTCAATTGTTTCCCCATCCAAAGATTGGTTTTGTGTGGCCATGACACCCATCATGAAAAGTTTCTTAACGATTTCAGCTGGTTCACGTTTGATACGTTTTGCGATTTCCGCAACGGTCATACCATCTGTATATTCAAATTCTGTTGGCAATTCATGGAATTTACGCTCCGTAACAGGTTTTGGAGTCTGATTGCGGTTGTTCTTGTTATTGCCTTTTTTGTTCTTTTTGTTGTTATTCCAGTTACTATTCTTTTGATTTCTCACTTGATTTTGACTACTTCGATTCTTTTGTTGTTTTCTAGGACCATCTTCTTCGTGATCATAATCATCACGTTCTTTGTCTGGTCGAGCTTGTTTTTTACGACGTGTATCCACTGGCGCTTCTTTAGCTACAGGAGCTGGTTCAACCACTGCTTGAACTTGTTGCGCTTGTTCAGCTAACTTAGCCACTTCTTCAAAGATTTCCTCTGGCTCCTTGCGTTTGTTTGCTTGGGCCAAGGCTTCTTTGGCAGCCTGAGTCTGCTTGAAACGTTCCTCACTTGAACGTGCGTACTCTGCATTTTGCTCTGCTTTTAGGGCTGCTGCACGGGCTTTAAAGTCAACACGTGGAGCCGCTTGATGTGGACGTTTGTCCTCTTGTTGACGACGCTCATTTCCACGATTTTGCTGACCTTGCTGTTTCTTAGCTTGGTCGTTAAAGCGACGATTATCGCGGTTGCCTTGACCTTGTTTTCCACCATTACGGCCGTCGTTTTTCTGACGGTTTCCGTTTTGTTGTTGGTCACGGTTATTGCCCTTGTTTTGCTTGCGTCGTTCTGCCTGCTCTTTGGCACGAGCTTCACGCTCAGCCTTGAAATTACGACTTTGTGGTTTAGCCGCTACTTTTTCTGTTTTAGGAGCGACTGGCTCAGCAGGTTTTGCCTCTTCCTTAGCTACAGCTGGTTTAGCTGGCTCAGATTTTTCGGCTTTCTTTTCTGCACTTGCTTTTGGTGCTGCAGGTTTTGCTTCTACTTTTGGAGCAGCTGCAGGCTTAAAGCTGGCAGCGATTTTTGCAGCGACAGCTTCTTCCACACTTGATGAGTGGCTTTTCACATCCAAGCCCAACTCTTTTGCACGCGCTACAACTTCTTTACTTTCTTTTCCAAGTTCTTTTGCGATTTCGTACAATCTTTTCTTAGACAAATCATGTCCTCCTCTTCTATTCCATAAGAGACCTCATTTTCTTTGTAAATCCAGCATCTGTTACAGCCAAAACCTTTCTCGATTTTCCGACTGCTATGCTTAATTCCAGTGTTGAAAACACGGTTACAATTTCTACTTGATAATAATGACTTTTATCTTGAATCTTCTTGGTCAGATTGGGTCCAGCATCATGAGCTAGAAAGACCAACTGGGCCTTGCCATCTTGAATCGCTTTAACGACCAATTCTTCACCCGATATGATACGCCCTGCTCGCTGAGCCAGTCCCAAGAGATTGCTTATCTTTTGCTTATTCAAGTCCTAACTCTCTTCTTTTCACTTTGTGATCCACATAAGCGATCAACTCATCATAAAAGCTTTCTTCCACTTCCATGTCAAAGCTACGGTTAAAGACCTTCTTCTTTTTAGCCTCTAGGGCTTCTGCATTGTCTAGCTTGATATAAGCGCCGCGGCCGTTAGCCTTGCCTGTCGGATCGATAAAGACTTGTCCTTCCTTGTTCTTGACAATACGGAGCAAATCACGCTTATCAATCACCTCATTAGAGACAACAGACTTGCGCAAAGGGATTTTTCTCGTTTTCATCTTTCCCTCCTCTAGCAGCTTTTATTCTTCTACAGTATCGTTTTCTGCTTCCAACTCTACCGAACCAGCTTCTTCCATGGCTTCAAATTCGCTAGCAGACTTGATATCGATACGGTAGCCAGTCAAGTGAGCTGCCAAGCGAACGTTTTGCCCACGACGACCGATAGCAAGAGAAAGCTTGTTATCAGGAACAACCACCAAGGCACGTTTGCTATCGTTTTCGTCAAAGATAACTTGGTCAACTTCAGCAGGAGCGATGGCATTGTAGATAAATTCAGCTGGATCTGCTACCCACTCGATAACATCGATATTTTCTTCGATTGGCACCATACGGTCGCTCTTGGCATCGTAACGAGCTGGGTGGAATTTGCTAGTAATCTTCTTGATATTAGCACCACCACGTCCAACGATTGTACCGATAGCGTCCACGTTTGGATTATGACTGCGAACTGCAACCTTAGTACGGTCACCAGCTTCACGAGCCACGCTCATGATTTCAACAGTTCCATCATAAACTTCAGGAATTTCTTGCTCCATCAAACGTTTGATCATTTCTGGATGGCTACGGCTAACAAAGACGTTGACACCGCGAGGGTTGTCTTCAACCTTGTAGACATAGACTTCGATACGATCATGAGAAGCAAAAACTTCCCCAGGGATTTGGTCTTGTTTTGACAATTGGGCTTCGATGCTACCAAGGTTAACATAGATAAAACGGTTGTCAAAGCGTTCTACTGTACCAGACATGATTTCTTGCTCATGTTCTTTGTAAGTATTGTAAGTGATGGCACGTGTTTGCTTGCGCATTTTTTCCATGATGGTTTGTTTGGCAGATTGAGCTGCTACACGACCAAACTCAGCAGGTGCTTCTTCAAACTTGATTTTGTCACCAAGTTCATAAGCTGAATTAATGGCAAGAGCATCTTTCAAGCTGATTTCCAAACGGCTATCAAATACTTCATCAACCACTTCACGGACAGTATAAACTGTAAAGTCACCTGTTTTTTCGTTGAAGTCAATAGCTACGCTATCTGATTGACCATAGCGTCTGCGATAAGCGGAACGAAGCGACTCTACTACTGCGTCGATGATATCTTCTTTTTTGATTCCCTTGTCTTCTTCCAAAATGCGGAAGGCCTCTAGCATTTCTTTACTCATGTTTTCTTCACTTTTGAATCCTCAAAAGCTATCCTTTCTTTTTCTATAATTTAACTGCTAAACGTGCTTTTGATACTAAACTGTATGGAATTTGGACAGTTTTCTTACGCGTCTTGTCCATATATTCCATGGTCAACTCGTCCTCTTCAAAGGCCAATAAGGTTCCTTCAAAGACCTTTTGCTTATCGATGGCTTGGTAGAGCCCGACATGGATGTATTTCCCAACCGCTCCAGCGACGGCATCCTTGGTTTTCAAAGGACGTTCCAAGCCTGGACTGGTGATTTCTAGGAAATATTGTTCTGGGAAGGGATCTGGCTTGATGGTGTCTAGGACAGGACTGATAATTTCTGTCAAGTCTGCCGTGTCGTTCAAGGTAATTCCTTCAGGTTTATCTACAAAAATACTGAGAATCATGTCACTGCCAATCTTTCCATACTCTATATCCACGAGTTCGAAAGGAGCTTCTATGACAGGTTCTACAACTTCTCTGACTAATTCTACGATTGTTGCGATTGCGTCCACCTCCTCATAAGCAAGAGGCGAAGATATTTCCCCGCCTCACTTTTCATATTCTTACTCTCAGTATAGCACGTTTGCCAACTTATGTAAAGCAAAAGCACTTATACAGCCTGATTTCAGGCTAATTCTTAAAATTCTGCCTCAACTCGGTAGATAACTTGCCCCTTGTTGGAGAATTTTTGCTCGTATTCTGTCATGACATTGCCTTCAAAATCACTGGCATGTAAATCAAGCCAGACACCATTAAGCTTCATGCCATACTGAGAAAAGCTCACTAGGCTGTACTCAAACAAGCCACGGTTATCCGTCTTGAAATGAATTTCTCCATTTTCAGGCAAGATACGTTTGAAGGTATCCAAGAAGGTTTTGTAGGTCAAACGACGCTTTTCATGGCGTTTTTTAGGCCAAGGATCTGAAAAATTCAGATACAAGCGATCAATCTCACCGTCTTCAAAGTAGTCGGTCAAGTCAGAACCATCCACCCACAAGAGCGTGATGTTAGGCACTCCAACTTCAAGCACCTTGTCCAAAGCGTAGCTCAAAACAGACTTTTGAATATCAATCCCGATATAGTTGATGTCAGGGTTTTGCTTGGCCATACCTGAAACAAAGGCACCCTTTCCACTTCCAACTTCCACATGAATGGGATTATCATTGCCAAACAAGTCCCGCCATTTTCCCTTGGCTTCCAAGGGATTGAGGACTACATACTGGGGATTTGCCTCTAGTAATTCTGTCGCCCCTTTACGATTTCTAACTCTCATCTTCTCTTTCCATACTTGTCTCGGAAGTGACGCAAGCCATGGATCTCCCGATTGACATTTTCTAAATCTTGGTTCATATAATACTTGGAAATCTGGCTCAAATAAGACAATTGACCGTACCAATACAATTTATTTAATACTGTTTGATTGTACTTGTAACCGTAGTAGGTCAACCATTCCTTCCACTGATGTTCTGGAATATAATGGCAGAGCATATGGGCCACATCAAACATGCGGTCGGTCAAGCGAACCGAATCCCAATCCACCAAATAAATCAAGCCACTATCTGTCTCAATCCAATTACTATGTCGTACATCTCCATGGACAATGGTCGCATGGTCCTCTCTAAATCCTGGAATAGTCTGACGTAAATCAGTCATCACTTCACTGATAAAATGATTTTTACGCAAAGCATCTGGAGCCGTTTCCTGCCAAGACTGTAGTAAATCTACAGGTGTTTCCATGGCATATCCCAAACGACTCAACTGTGTCATCAACGGACGTGAGCGATGAAGACGGGTTAAAATATTGACGATTTGTTTACGATTCATATCATAGGGGGTCAATATCTTGCCTGTCAACCATTCTTGAGCACACATATCACGCCCATCTGCCAAACGGCGACTCCATAATAATTGTGGAGCAATTTGTTCTCTAGCTAGTCCAGGTAGGATTGGAGAGGTGTTCATTTTTACAAAGATACGCTTCCCATCGGGATAGCTACCCATATAAGCCTTGCCACTTTTCCCAGGTATGGGAGTCAGTGTTAGCTCATTATCACCCAAATCCATTTCTTTCCTCCGTATAAAGTTTCCTTACTATTCTACTAGTTTTTGGCCTATTCGTCAACCGCTCCAGACCCGATTCTCAAAGAAAAGCATCTGGATTGGCTTGGGTATCATTATAGAAAGAAAAAGGCAAGCACCGTCTTCTGCTTACCTTTTCATGATTTTTATAAATAATATAAGAGTGGCCAACTGTTGTAAAACATGTGGACTAGAGTAGAAACCCATAAGTTTTGGCTCTTTTTATAAGCAAAGCCCAGCAACAAGCCCCCAAGTAGATAAAAAATAAACGAAGGGACATTAGAAGGTCCATGCATGAAAGAAAAGAGAGAGGAAGTTAGCACAAGCCCTAACCAAGAATTGTCAAAAACCGCACCTTGAAAAAGTCCTCTGAAAATGAGTTCCTCCTGGATGGGACCAAAAACTGAGGAAGTCAAAATCAAAGACAGAGAAATTCCTCTACTGACTTCCGCCAAGTGTTGAACTCCTGCGCCAGAAGAAACAGCGAAGAAATGAATATAAACCAGCGTCTCAAGTACACTTAGAAGAAAAATTGCAATGAAAAGCAAAAGTTCTTTCTTGCTTAACATCCCAAAAGAAATCATTTCAAACTTTCTAGCATAAGTAACACTCAGCGAGGTTACAAGAAGACTTACAATAATCAGTTCAGATTCATTTTGAAAAAAATCCCCGTGGTTAATCGTATAAGGAACTGTAATGACGATTAGTAGTACTAAAAATCCAAAACAAAAGGCATGAATTTTATCAAAAAACTTCATAAAATTATCCTCCTCAACAAACAAACTTCCCTACACGTCATTCTTTAACTCTAGTCTTTCCAAAACAAACCATTTGAGTAACCAAAATCCGACCACATAGCCAGCTCCTAAGAAGATAGCCATTAAAGATAGCATGGGATTTAGGAAATAAAAGACCACAACAGATACAAAGGTTAGCACAAAAACATTAAAGGCAATGGTGTCAGAAGCCAAGACTAGAATATAAGGTGTCAACCAGTCTAAGATTTTGGAATCTAGGAAAAATAAGTGTTTATACATGATGACCTCCTCTTGTCAGACTATAGACTAGCCGCAGATTAAGAAGAAAGTTCTTCTCTACTTTTTATAATACTTCAAGCCCCAAATGAGTAAAAGCATGATAATCAAGCAGAGAATAGCACCAATATAGGCAATTAATTGTTGATAGAATTCTCCTGCTGTGATACCTCTATACAAACAGATAATAGACATAAAGCCTGTCAAGCCGATATACATGAGTTGATTGGTTCTAGGACTAACCAAATCATCGTCTTCAAACTTTCTTATCCTCATTTCTCTAGTGAGGTAAACAGTGACCAAAATAGAAGCCAAGTTAATAACCACTAAAAGAAATTGGAAAATCAAGGAAAAATTTAAAAACTGACGAGATAGAAATAGATAAGTAGAGACAAGTAAAGGCAACTGACCTAAGAACAATCTCGCAAGGAAGATGGTTCGTTTTTTAAAAAATATTTTTTTCATTGCTTTCTCCATTACAATTAAATGACATCTAATCATTTTCTAAAATTTGATAACTTTTATGAAATGTTTTAGCAGAAACAACTCTATGATTGGTGATATCTATATAATCACCTGGATAACCAAGAACATACATCCCATAACCAGCGAATCCTCCTCCAACTGTTCCAACTAGACCAAACTTGATATTCGTTTCGAGAGAAGTGTTAAGACCTGCCATTAGAATGCGCACATGATTATCCAACCAAACCATATAATTTTTTTGAAAAGCTTCCTCTACCCAACTTGGTTTAGGAGTTGCTTGACCAATTTCCCAAACATCAACAATTTGATTCCCATATTTTGCCTCCATATCTTCAATCCTTTTTAAATACCATTATATGAGTTTGGAGTTCCCCCTATACCATAAGGACTACATGGTTTTGAAAGATGTATAATAGACCACTTACCATTTAATTGATCCAAAGTTGGAGAAGGTGCTAGCCCACCCAATAAACCAGAAATCATATCTCCCCAACCTCCGAAACCTCCTTCAACTTTCGCAAGCATCTCAGTATCCATCATTTCAAATTGTGACATCGTTTTTGTATTCATAACGAATACCTCCTTTTTTATTTTTAATTTTAATTGTTATCCTGTTGCAATTGGCAATTTTAGTATAACACTATTTGTTAAAGTTTTTCATACAAATCTTGAATTATCATCAAAACATCTTAAATTACTCAAAGAGTACAATCTTCCCAATCAACTAATAAGAAGTGAATAATATTAAATTCCATTATTCACTTCTTAAAATCGATAATTATTTTTAATCTACTATTTTTAGCTAAATACCCTGTGTAAAAAAGTCAGCAAAAATGGTAATGTTGCGAAAATATTATTGATCACATGCACCGTATAGGAAGGATAAATGCTCTTTGTATAGCGAGTCAAACTAGCAAAGATGATGCCAAATGTTGCAAAGACGAAGATATCTAACAGACTAGGCAGGCTTGAAAAATGAGGAAGAGCAAATAAAATTGACGGAAGAAGCAAATCAAGGCCAAATCTCGAATGCTTAAAAAAGGCGTGTTGCAGTAATCCTCTATAAATCAGCTCTTCCATAAGTGGAGTCAGAAAGAACAGGGTTATATAGATACCTAGCTCAGCAAAGTTGGTCCCACTATAACCAATCAATACAGCCCAACCTTCAGCAGTTGACTGAACATGTTTAGCTGCCTGAACGTTAAAAGAGATATAGAGCACTACCACTAGTACTGTCAAAATCGAATACCAAAGCCATTTTTTTCTCGGAATGCGAAAGAGATAACCATGGCCTGTCTTAACCAGAATCCAAATCATGACTCCGCTAAATAGCAAACTCAAGATATTTTGAATCCAGACGAAATTGCCAATCTGGGAAGAAAATTGCCAATAATTTTGGACGATAAGCGTCAGCTGAGAAAGACCAAATACGAAAAATAAGTAAGAGAAAACTGCACTTATTTTGAATAGAAGCTGATACTTTTTCATAGAAACTCTTCCTCATTTCTTATATTTCAGCCTATATTCCACATAAATGGAAACCTGCTCCTATATAACCACGGTCATGATAACCACGCGGGCAGTACCCACTTACTGGAAAAGGACCTGAATTTTTTAATATAGAAGGGTAAGCACCGAATGGACTTCCCTGATCAGCGTGCCCTTTATAAATATCAGATACATCCCCACCCTCTATATGATCAAGTATTTCAGTATCCATAATTTCAAATTGTTCCATCATTTTTGTATCCATGACAAATACTCCTTTTTATTTTTAATTTTTGTCCTGTTGCAACTTTGACAAGTTTAGTATATCACTGTTTATTAATTTTTTTCATCCAAATCATAAATGGTCATCAAAACCTCTTGAATTGTTAAAAAATTTAAAAAAGCAAGCATGGAAAACATACTTGCCCTGGGGAAACTTGACAATTTGAAAATACAAAATAGAGAACTACTCACCCTCACTTCCGTATGTTCTCATATATTCTCATGATCGCAACAAGGATAGCAACTGTCCCACTTGCCAAAACGAGAAGGGTAATAATAATGTTGAAGATTTCAGGCGTACTCCCTATTCTGTTGATAAGACGGAGTAGGGATATAACTGTCAACTGAATCAGGAGTATTGATTCTACTCTTACCAATGAAGTCAGTCGGTTTTCAACCGCATATAAAAAAGCTGGTAATAAAACACAGGCTATAGCAATCACAAACAGGTTACTCCCTGTTTCTTCTCCCTTGTTCACCACGGAAATCATGAGAAGATTCGAAGCTATGATCAACGTAGAACAGATGATAAAAAAGGATTTCTTATTCATTTAATATACCTCACATACTATGGTAAAAGTCAAACTGGACAAAGACAAACTTAACTGTTAGCTTCTGAAAATTGAAACATTGTTTTTGTATTCACGAGGAATGCTTTTTTTATTTTCGTCCTGTTAGAATACCGTTACTTGTACTCCATCAAGCAACCCCATTCCATTAGATAGTATGTTGTCTAGCTCCTCCATCTTTTCATCTGAAAATGTTATTTTTCAGCGTTGATTGCTTTTTCTATAGGTCGCTATCGTCCTTGACAACACCATCTTCCCAAACTCTTCTCCAAGCAACTTCTTTTTCCTTGCCATTTTTTACCCCTTTATTTTACATTTTTTAGTTCTGATTGTTGTTTTTTTCTTCCTCGTCGTCTTCTTTTCTTTTATTCTTTTTATAATCGTTCAGCATTTCAAAACCTTTATCAAAAGCAAAAAAACCTAAACCTAAAGAAAACGGTGCTCCGACTATTTCTATAACTTTTGCCCACCTTGGCCCAAAATCTTCTGAGAAATAAGCAAGCGCCCCGACGGCTACAACTGCTAAAATTAAAAAATATGCTCCAAAATCTGCACTTTCTGTTACTCTAGCTTTTTCTGTTCTACTATTCTTACTCATGATAATTTTCCTTTCATTTTTAACTTTTCTACTTCCGCTAATACTAACTATTTACCATGCTTTTTTACCTATGCATTAACTACTATTTAACCCTCTAAAAGTGGTTAGTTTTCTGCCTTCCTCTCCTCGCTACCTCACGATAGTCAGGCCTGGGAATCATTATTGGGTTCACCAGTAGCAGGTGTCCACCGAGGACTTACACCTCAGATATACGACATGCCCGTCGTACTTAAAAAAGAAAGGATGAAATTCGTCCTTTCTTGATCTTAGCTTTTCTTCAACTCATTACAGTTGACAATGAGCCAAAGGATAGTTAATAACCTATTGAAGTGTCAAATGTTGCTAACTCCATTGATCTTCAAATTTAAATAGGCACATTATCGGAGTTATCAGTAAGAAAAAATCTAACCAGTTCAAATAATTCATAATATAGGATATAATACCAGCCATAACGAAAAGGTACAAAGCTGTACGATATCCTCTCTTTTGGTTTTTATCAGCCTTGGTGTTAAAAATAATGTACACACAACAAATTGCAATGAGTATAAGCTGAATCATAGTTTCATTTAACATATTAACACTCATTCCTTTTTAAAACTATTTTGGTGGTCTCAATCCATAAGCTACAAAGCCACCTACTATAGCGCCTCCTGCTGCGCAAATAAAGTAAGCTTGGGGGCCTCCAGCAATACAAGATTGTCCTGCCTGAAATGCACCCGACAAGGCTCCTACAAGTACATCTCCTCCCAATCCACCTCCAGAAATATTACTTAATTCTTGATTATCTACTATTTTGTAATTAAACATAATTTCTATTCCCTTCTATGACCAAATATTATCAGCAATTGCAGTAAAAGAACCACCAAGTTTAGCTCCAGCCCAAGCACAGGCAGCAGTCATAGCCCATGTGGCACCACCAGTAAGGAGTCCTCCTACCCCACACATAGCAACTCCGATACCTGCTCCATAGACAGCTCCTTTTCCTACTGTTCCCCAATCAGTTCCTCCCTCAATGCTAGCCAGCATTTCAGTATCCAAAACATCAAATTGAGTCATTGTTTTTGTTTCCATGAGGAATACCTCCTTTTTTATTTTTAATTTTTGTCTTGTTGCAACTTTGACAAGTTTAGTATATCATCGTTTATTAATTTTTTTCATCCAAATCTTGAATTGTCATCGAAACGTCTTGAATTGTTAAAAAATTTAAAAAGCAAGCATTAAAAACATACTTGCCCTTTCACTCTTGTCTATAGACAAATTCTAGCTATATGTTATTACAAACAAATAGTATCATTTCACCTGTTTACCATCTATTTTTATTTATGAATTTTTTGTTTCACTTTAATCATTACAGAAGCCATAAAAAACGCGACAGCCAGTCGAAGCAGTTGGTAACTTTCTTTCTCTCCTGTTTTCGGTAATAATTTTTCATTCGAAGTAATAGATTCGCTTACATAATCAGCATCCTTAACATCAGTTAAAGAAGTTTTATTTTCTTGAGCAACATCAAAAATAGGTTTGGGAGTTTCCAATTGATTCTTATTGTCTAACATTGCTAAATTGTCAGATTGAGTAGTTTTAGCTTTAGAAGTTGAATTTGTACTCTCCACTTTCCCACTATTTTCACTATTAGAATTGGGATTAACATTAGATATTTTCATTTCGGTTCTTTTTTCATCACTCATACCTTTGCTATCGCTTACAACTTTATCACTAATACTCATGCTGTCATTTCTGGTTTTCCCATCACGGACACTTTCAGTTACTGTTTCCTCAGAAGATTTCACTGTCTCCGTTTGCTTAGGTGAGTTTCTCGAGTACATATAATCATACACCTGTTGTGCAGTTGCTCCGCCACCAACCCATCCAGATATCGGATGTCCATTTTTTAAATACAAAATTGTTGGTGTTCCTGGAATACCGACTTTTTTAAATAGAAACTCTCTCGCTTCCCCATCAAAATCCTTACCATCCAAATCATAATACTCCAACTTCTTTTCAATCAAGTTATTAAATTCTTTCAATTCAGGAGAAAATTGACGACAATGAGAGCAAGTTTTTCTACCAAAATAAATAGTATGTTCCAACTGATCCTCCGTAAAAGATTGACGAACGGCTTCAATATCTATCTTTTTAAAGTCCGTAACATTCTTCTCATACTCTTCTGGGGTTACAACAGAAGGTTTATGCTCCATATTTTCCGTACCTGATTGCAAATCTGGTGCCACAAGAGAACCATCATTCGCCTGGATAGATGAAGTAGTAGGCTGTTCTTCTGCATATACAACACCCGTAGTAATAGATGCAAATACAAGTGGTACAAGTAATAGCGATTTTATCTTTTGTTTCTTCATAAGAATACTCCTTTACATTTGTTATCTTTATCTTACCTTATTTAAGATTACAAATTCATCTAAATCTTAAATGGTCATCGAAACATCTTGAATTGCAAAAAATTCATTATAAAAGGGTAAGTATTTCGAAAACACTTACCCCTTTATACTTCATTAAGCTCTACTTTTTATAATACTTCAATCTCCAAATGAGAAAAAGCATAATAATCAAACAGAGAATATCACCAATATAAGCGATTAGTTGTTGGTAGAATTTTCCTGCTGTGATACTTCTATACAAACAAATAATAGACATCAATCCTGTCAAGCCGATGAACATAAGTTGATTGGTTCTAGGACTAACCAAATCATCATCTTCAAACTCTCATTTCTATAGTGAGATAAACAGTAACCAAAATAGAAGCCAGGTTAATAATCACTAAAAGAAATTGGAAAACTAAGGAAAAATTTAAAAACTGACGAGATAGAAACAAATAAGTAGAGACAAGCAAGGGCAACTGCCCTAGTAGCACTCTCGCAAGGAAGATGTTCCGTATTTATCAAGAAAAGTTTTCATTTCTTTGTTCCTTTCTTATGCTAACAGTTCAAAGCACTGTATATAACCTCTGTTACGTAGCTATGTGACGTTATTTAAGGATTAAATAGATAATAAAAAGAGACACGTAATAGTAGCATTCATTAAGCCATGTACAACTACACAGGAATATAGATTTCTTTGCTTTATATAAAGACAACCCAATACAAGTCCTGTCACAAGATGCTGAGAAATAATCTCTCCATCATGAGCAAATCCAAAAAGAACAGCTGAAAGAAAGACAGCAAAAATGGGAGAATATTTTTCTAAAGTTCCTAAAATAATTCCTCTAAAGAGCATCTCCTCCAAAAGAGGTTGAGTAAAAGCAGTTGACAACCAAAATAGAACTGTATAAAAGAAACCACTAGTTTCAAAATGTTGAAAAAAGCTCAAAGAACTTGTATTATCGTGGGCTTTTCCAAGGACGGTAGTAAAAAATATAAAACTAACTACTAAAATTAGATTAGCCAGATAAGCAAAAATAATCCATCTCAATTCTACCCACTTGATTGGTAAGCGATCTAAAGTAGTCTCATCCCCCCATCTCTTAACAAGATATACAATAATTGTTAAACATATAAAGAAAGATAAAAAGTAGACACCTACACCGAATACTTCTCCTATCACTCCGTCATAAAATCGTCTAACAACAGATAATGGTACAACTTGAATAGCAAAAGTAAGTAAAAAGCAAGTAAGCACTTTTATAAAGATAAAACTTATGTTCTTCATAGTTTAACCTTTCTTTAATGTCTAGATGATTTTTTAGCATTGTCCCCTGTTTGTAGATTTGCTAAATCCATCTACGAAACCACAAATTGATCCAAGAAGTTGGTCGTAATTAGGAATTAGGGAAGTCCACCAAGGAGTTCCACCTCCTTGAACTTGTATTAGTTTTTCAGCACTTAAAGTTTCAAAATTTTTATTTTTCATGATATTATCTCCTTAGATACACAGTGGACACATAGCATGCAATCTTCTTTGATTTTCAACATACAAATCGAATCCATCTCTTACTAAACTACCTACTCTATACCAGAATCCGTATGAATTATCTCCACCTTCAACGCAAGCAAGCATTTCATTATCCATAACAGAAAATTGTGACATTGTTTTTGTATTCATGACGAATACCTCCTTTTTATTTTTAATTTTTGTTTTGTTGCAACCTTGACAAACTTAGTATATTATTGTTTTTAATTTTTCATCCAAATCTTGAATTATCATCGAAACGTCTTGAATTACTCAAAGAGCACAATCTTTCCAATTAACTAACAAGAAATTAATAATATTAAATTCTATTATTCAGAAATCTAATTTTATTCACTTCTTATATCGATTCAAAACTATATCTGTATAGTAATATCTATAAAATATTATTAAATTGGTTTGATTTCCCAATCAATCTGTTCAGTTTTTATTTCATTTCCCAATAATTATTTTTACTCCACTATTTTTAGCTAAATATCCTATGTAAAAAAGTGAGCAAAAATGGTAAGTTTGCTATAATATTATTAACAATATGAATCGCATAAGAAGGATAGATACTCTTAGTATAACGTGTCAGCCAGGCATATAGACAGCCTACTGTCGTATAGACAAAAATATCTGCGAGACTTGGCAAGCTAGAAAAGTGGGGCAAGGCAAATAAGAATGACGGAAATAGAAGATCCAGCCCCCACCTCGAATTCTTAAAGAAGGCATGTTGAAGCAGGCCCCTACATACCAATTCTTCCATCAGAGGTCCTAGTACGATTAAGGTTAGGTAAACACCAAACTCCGCAAAATTGGTCTCACTATAGGCAATAAACAAATTCCACCCTTCATTGGTCCCCTGAACGTGTTTAGCTGTCAGATAGTTAAAGCATATCAGCACGACAGCTGCTAACACCGTCAGGACGGAATAGCTCAACCACTTTTTTCTAGGGATACGAAAGAGATAAGCATGGCCCGACCTGACCAAAATCCAAATCATAAAGCAGATAAAGAGAAGGCTGATGATGTTTCGAATCCAGATAAGATTTCCTACCCAAGACGAGAACTCCCAATAATTGCTCCAAAATTGGGTTGTCCAAAACAATCCAAAAAACAAAAATAAATAAGAAAGAATTGCACTCGTTTTGAAAAGAATAGCGTGTTTTTTCATAGCAATTCTCCCTTAATAGCTTTTCTATCCCATTTTACATAAATGAAATCCTGCCCCTATATACCCAATATCATGATAACCACGTGGACAATAACCACTGACAGGAAATGGACCCATGTTTTTCAATGGAAACGGATAAGGATTAGGTAAAGTGTTACTAGGGTCATAATGTCCAATATTTTCATTTATATCCCCACCCTCTATACAAGCAAGCATTTCATTATCCATAACAGAAAATTGTTCCATCATTTTTGTATTCATGACAAATACTCCTTTTTTATTTTTAATTTTTGTCCTGTTGCAACTTTGACAAGTTTAGTATATCATTGTTTTTTAAAATTTTTCATCCAAATCTTGAATTGTCATCGAAACATCTTGAATTAGCTTTTTTATTTCAAAGCATATTCTATAACTTTTTAAAGATAGATAGCTTCTAATCACTTTTTTACCATTCAGGAAGTTTCAATGACTATTCAAGATTTCATAAAATATGAACTTATTTTTATGGCATAATATACCTATCTACTATATGAAAGGAATTGCCAATGACTTCTTATAAACGTACATTTGTTCCTCAAATAGATGCTAGAGACTGTGGTGTTGCTGCCTTAGCCTCGATTGCTAAATTCTATGGTTCAGATTTTTCTCTAGCTCACTTGAGAGAACTTGCAAAGACCAATAAAGAAGGGACGACTGCTCTTGGCATTGTAAAAGCCGCTGATGAAATGGGCTTTGAAACAAGACCTGTTCAAGCAGATAAAACGCTCTTTGACATGAGTGATGTCCCCTATCCATTTATCGTTCACGTTAACAAAGAAGGAAAACTCCAACATTACTATGTTGTCTATCAAACAAAGAAAGACTATCTGGTTATTGGTGATCCTGACCCTTCTGTAAAAATCACCAAAATGTCAAAAGAACGCTTTTTCTCTGAATGGACTGGAGTAGCTATTTTTCTAGCTCCCAAACCCAGCTATCAACCCCATAAAGATAAAAAGAATGGGCTACTAAGCTTCCTTCCTCTGATTTTCAAACAAAAATCTCTCATTGCTTACATCGTTCTCTCAAGCTTATTGGTCACGATTATCAATATAGGTGGTTCTTATTATCTTCAAGGAATCTTGGATGAATACATTCCAAATCAGATGAAATCAACTTTAGGAATCATCTCAGTTGGTCTGGTTATTACCTATATACTCCAACAAGTCATGGGTTTCTCCAGAGATTATCTCCTAACTGTTCTGAGTCAAAGATTAAGTATTGATGTGATTTTATCCTATATTCGCCATATTTTTGAACTTCCTATGTCTTTCTTTGCGACACGTCGTACAGGAGAAATCATTTCACGCTTCACAGATGCTAACTCTATTATAGATGCCTTGGCTTCTACTATTCTTTCTCTTTTTCTGGATGTTTCTATTCTGATTCTTGTAGGGGGCGTCTTACTGGCACAAAACCCTAATCTCTTCCTTCTTTCTCTTATTTCTATTCCTATATACATGTTCATCATCTTTTCTTTTATGAAGCCTTTCGAAAAAATGAACCATGATGTCATGCAAAGTAATTCTATGGTTAGCTCTGCCATTATCGAAGATATCAACGGGATTGAAACTATCAAGTCGCTCACAAGTGAAGAAAATCGCTATCAAAATATAGACAGCGAATTTATAGATTATTTGGAAAAATCCTTTAAACTCAGTAAATATTCTATTTTACAAACGAGTTTAAAGCAGGGAACAAAATTAGTTCTGAATATCCTTATCCTATGGTTTGGCGCTCAATTAGTCATGTCAAGTAAAATTTCTATCGGTCAGCTGATTACCTTTAACACACTTCTTTCTTACTTTACAACTCCTATGGAAAATATTATCAACCTCCAAACCAAACTCCAATCTGCGAAGGTCGCTAATAACCGTTTGAACGAAGTCTATCTAGTCGAATCTGAATTTCAAATTCAAGAAAACCCTGTTCATTCACATTTTTTGATGGGCGATATTGAATTTGATGACCTTTCTTATAAGTATGGTTTTGGACGAGATACCTTAACAGGTATTAATCTCACGATTAAACAAGGAGATAAGGTTAGCCTAGTTGGAGTTAGTGGTTCTGGTAAAACAACTTTAGCCAAAATGATTGTCAATTTCTTTGAACCTTACAAAGGACATATTTCCATCAATCATCAGGATATTAAAAACATTGATAAAAAAGTCTTGCGCCGTCATATTAATTACCTTCCCCAACAAGCCTATATCTTTAATGGCTCTATTTTGGAAAACTTAACCTTGGGCGGTAATCATATGATTAGCCAAGAAGATATTCTAAAAGCTTGCGAATTAGCTGAAATCCGTCAAGACATTGAAAGAATGCCTATGGGTTATCAAACTCAGCTCTCTGATGGAGCTGGTCTATCAGGAGGACAAAAGCAACGAATCGCTCTCGCTCGTGCTCTTTTAACTAAATCTCCTGTTTTAATACTAGATGAAGCTACTAGCGGTCTTGATGTCTTGACTGAGAAAAAAGTTATAGATAATCTTATGTCCCTAACTGATAAAACCATTCTCTTTGTAGCCCATCGTCTCAGTATAGCCGAACGAACCAACCGTGTCATTGTTCTTGACCAGGGGAAAATCATTGAAGTTGGTAGCCACCAAGAGTTAATGCAGGCGCAAGGTTTCTACCATCATCTATTCAATAAATAAGGAGAATGTCATGAATCCTAATCTTTTTAGAAGCGTCGAGTTTTATCAGAGACGTTACCATAACTATGCGACAGTGTTAATTATACCTCTTTCATTACTATTTACTTTCATCTTGATTTTCTCCCTTGTTGCTACAAAAGAAATTACTGTTACTTCCCAAGGAGAAATCGCCCCTACAAGTGTCATTGCATCCATTCAGTCAACCAGTGATAATCCTATCCTTGCTAATCATTTAGTGGCAAATCAAGTAGTTGAAAAAGGGGATTTACTCATCAAATACTCTGAAACAATGGAAGAAAGTCAGAAAACTGCCTTAGAAACTCAATTACAAAGACTTGAGAAGCAAAAAGAAGGACTTGGAATTTTGAAACAAAGCTTAGAAACAGCGACTGATCTTTTTTCTGGCGAGGATGAGTTTGGCTACCATAATACCTTTATGAATTTTACTAAACAATCCCATGATATTGAACTGGGTATCACAAAGACTAACACCGAAGTTTCAAATCAAGCTAATCTTGCCAATAGCAGTTCATCAGCCATCGAACAAGAAATTACAAAAGTTCAACAACAAATTGGAGAATATCAAGAGCTGAGAGATGCTATCATAAATAACAGAGCTCGCTTGCCAACTGGCAATCCACACCAGTCAATTTTGAATCGTTATCTTGTAGCCTCACAAGGACAAACACAAGGAACGGCAGAGGAGCCATTTTTATCTCAAATTAACCAAAGTATTGCAGGTCTGGAATCATCTATCGCAAGCCTCAAAATTCAGCAAGCTGGTATCGGAAGTGTAGCAACTTATGATAATAGTTTAGCAACTAAAATTGAAGTACTCCGCACTCAGTTTTTACAAACAGCCTCACAGCAACAACTAACCGTGGAGAACCAATTAACAGAATTAAAAGTACAGCTAGATCAAGCGACACAGCGCTTAGAAAACAATACCTTAACCGCCCCAAATAAAGGTATCATTCATCTGAACAGCGAATTTGAAGGTAAAAATAGAATTCCAACTGGTACAGAAATTGCTCAAATATTCCCTATCATCACAGATACAAGAGAAGTACTAATCACTTACTACGTATCTTCTGACTATCTACCTCTACTAGATAAAGGACAAACTGTAAGATTAAAACTGGAGAAGATTGGAAATCACGGCATTACCATCATCGGCCAACTTCAGACAATTGATCAAACTCCTACCAGAACAGAGCAAGGAAATCTCTTTAAATTAACCGCTCTTGCAAAACTATCTAATAATGATAGTAAACTCATCCAATACGGCTTACAAGGTCGCGTCACTAGTGTAACTGCAAAGAAAACATATTTTGATTATTTCAAAGATAAAATTTTAACACATTCTGATTAATTTTCAGATAACACTCTAGAACTATTTATTATCTTATCAAAAAGGAGAATTATAACATGGATAAGAATCAAAACCTAACTTCATTTCAAGAACTAACAACTACTGAACTCAACCAGATTACAGGTGGAGGATGGTGGTTAGATTCAATATTAGATATGTTAACATCTAAAATACCAGACCAAGCCAATAGGTATGGAAATCATCAACAAATGTAATCATCCAAGGTGGTATTGGATAAAAAACTTGGCTCTATAATATTTGTAGTGGGTAAATCTCCTATAGATATTATAAAGCCTATTTTGTTGTAAAAAATAAAACAGTAACCTCAGGATGGCTACTGTCTAGTCTCATTTCTTCTTAAAACCTTTATTGACTTAATAAATGGTAGAAAAGAACCTTAAAAATCATAAAATACACAACCAATCTTTTCGAAACATTTATATTATAAGTTTTATTGTAGAGTTTTAATATATTTATTCTAGTATTTGATTTTTCAATGATTCTATTATTTGTTATCATTCAATTGATATCATTGTTAAAACCTGACGAAATATTTGATTTTTGCAGGTGGTATTTAGACTGGTATTAGGATGACTTTCCACAATTTTCATGACGGTATAGAGACCAACTCCTCTCTCCTCCCCTTTAGAGCTTGCTCCAAAGGAGAAGATTTCAGAAATATCGATGCCCTCTTCTTTGATGGAATTTTCAATGATAAATGTCTCCTGTGCTCCATTTTTAAAAAAGGCGATTGAAACGTGAGGTTGACTGGCCTCTGCACTGGCTTCAATAGCATTGTCACAAAGGATAGACACAATGGTTAGAAAATCAAGCAGTCTCATTCCCTCGACCTGAATCTCCTCAGGAACTTCGACATTAAATACAATCTTCTTATCTCTGGCTTTTAGAAACTTTCCTGCTAGGAGACTTTTGAGGGCTTTATCACGAATATTCACTAATCTGCCCAGGTCATATTTGTTGTCCTGCAATTTTTCACTGGAATCCTTTAAAACAGAGTCGTAAACCTCTTTTATCTGCTCCATATCCTCCTCTTCAATGCCCAGACGTAAACTAGTCAAGAGGTTGCTATAATCATGCCGAAAGCTCCGTACTTCCTTGTAAAGTTCCTCTATATGCCGACTATAGCGTTCCATATCTCTATAGCGCAAGGTCTGCTCTTGGTTCAGTTTCTCCTGAAGTTTTTCCTTCAAATAGGTATCTAATTTCTTGATAACCCCCATAAAAAAGAGTAGATAAAATACCAGAATGAAATGGCGAACAGTCGTTGATTGTATACCTTGTACATATTCAAAATAAGACAGACTTTGCATCACTAGATAGTAAGCCCCCATTATCCAGTTAATCTTAGTCAGGGACTTTTGAAAATCTTTATCGGGAATCTCCTTTCTCAAACTAGTAAAATCATAGTCTAACCATTTCAAAAAGGCTAGAGAAATAAAGCAAATGAAAATTTTTATACATAACCAAATAAAAGAGCGGTCATCATACACATGCCCTTGCCCTAAAAATGGAAGCACAAAATAAGAAATACCTCTATAAAAGAGATTCACCAATATCATTGGAAAGAGACCATAAAAGAAAAGGAGTTTTTTAGGAAGTCCTCTTAACAGTAATAAAGACAAGCCTATGCCGTACAAGGGTTCCACAAAATAAGATAGGTAATTATTTCCTACTATATAGCTAATCGTTACAAAAATAACTACTAAAAGTAGCTTAAAAAGAAAAGCTTTAAAGACTCTCTCCAGAGTTAGAACAATTCCATCCACCTTAAAAAATATAAACAATTCCAATCCAGATAGCAAAAACACATATACGATCTTCCAAACTAATTCCATCCCATCACCTCACTCAGTGCAAGTTATTGATAGCCTCAGACACTTCCCTGACCTTATAACGCGCTATCATACAGCTCCCACCATTGGGAAAGAAAAGCAGTTTTTCTTTCTTATCCAAACGCACCACATTGACAGGATTGATGAGAAAAGAGCGATGGCACTGCAAGAGACGAGGTTCCTGCTTGAGAATCTCCTCCAAACTCGCTGTAAATTCCAACCTATCTGTCTCGCTATAGAGAATGACATGATGGGGTCTGGGCGATGTTTCGAGATAGTAAACCTCTTTAAAAGGATACTGGAATTGAGCAAATTTTGATTTAAAATAAAAGCAATCTTCCGCCAGACTTTTACTGTCTTGACTATTGGCATAGAGAAGGGCTGTTTCGATACGAGATTCAAACTCCTCTGCCGACAAGGCCTTATCAATGTAGTCCAGAGCAGACACTTGGTAGCGAAAGGACAGGGGCATAAACTCTGAGTGAGTCGTCACAAAGACAATCAGGGCATAGGGATCCCGATCCCGAATCTTTCTAGCCACTTCCAGCCCCTTCATCTCCTCATTTCGAATCTCAATATCCAAAAAGAATAGCTGATGCGCCCCCTTCTCATGCACTTCTGCCAGCAGTTGGTCTGTCTTGCCAAAGACCTCAAAAGAGCTGGGAGTGATATGATGTTCTTTCAAGAGTTTCTCAATTGTCGTTTCAATTCTAGCTTGTTGGGAAAAATCATCTTCTAAAACAAATATTCTCATCTTCTTACTCTCCTTGTTTCAACCATTTTTGACGAATTTCTCTATAGCGACGTCTAGCATACTTGACAGCGTATTGACCTTCTTCTCCAAGAAAAAGGATTCTTTCTTGAAAATCAATCGATTTTACTTTATCAAGATTGACCAAACAATTTCGATGACACCTCATCAAGGTTTCTCCATATTGATTCTCAAGATTACTTAAATTTTGAACCATATTAAAACTAGCCTCTTCTGTAACAATCTGTACGGTATGGGCTTTAGTTGGATGTGCTTGGATATAGTAGATATCGTCGACGTTTACTTTATAGACTGTTTTCTGTGTCTGAATAATCATATGTTTCATTGGATTCTCCTCCTAAGAAAAGAATAACAGAAAAGGTCTAACACAAGCCCACCCAATCCTAAACAGTCTTTGAAAACTCCTAAAAGGACTATTTTTCTACAACATCATGATAATCTTACCACTATTTTATCATAAAATCTTAACAGTACCATTCAGGAAATTTCAAGGGCAATTAAAGATTTTATGGTGAAAAAGGAGATAAAAGTGATAAACTGACAGTATCAAAATACAATTGCTAGAATCAAGACTAGCACCCAGATTAAAGGAGGAATTTTCATGACAGATACAGACCCTATCAAAAGAGCTCAGACTTTGATTACTGACTTAAACAAAGCCTACCAAACATGCAAACAGGCAACCGCTGACGACGTCCGCTTTCAGGAGCAATTAAACTCTATTCTTGGTTTTCTAGCCAAGGCTGAAACAGTGGATAATCGAGTCTTGATTGAATTGGAAAAATTTTACCAGACTTCCAGTCTTCTCATGGGACTCAGCGCTCTTGATCCAGATGCTCCTACTCGCGCCGCTTGGCGGGCCTATGACCGTTTCCACTTTGACCAAGTCAAGACCAAGTTGAGTCTCTACGGACCAACCATTATCCTGTAGTAACTAAAAAGAAGCTGAGACAAACTGAACTCAACTTCTTTTTTAGTATCATATAAGCAAGTTTTAGTCCTGCATCTGACGTTTGACC
Organism: Streptococcus mitis; assembly: GCF_905187495.1. GTDB lineage: Bacteria > Bacillota > Bacilli > Lactobacillales > Streptococcaceae > Streptococcus > Streptococcus mitis_CU. The sequence goes on from NZ_CAJJIB010000022.1 coordinate 51,730, forward strand.
TGATAAGGTAAATACAAAACTAGTAAAATCAAACCAGCTCCCAGTAAGGCTAGAAGGGCTAGTTTTTCTTGGAATGTCACAAGGCCGACGACTAATTCCACTACTAAGACCAAACTGATCAATCCTCTGACCACTGCCTGCAAGCCTTTTTCCTTTTGCCCCTTGTTCAGTGGAAATAGTTGGGTCAAATACTGGTAGTCAAAGGCGTGATAGAGCGCCAGCAACTGAAAGAGCAAGAGGTAGTTAAAGAGAATCACCACTGCTGTCGCAATCCAAGCTTGCTCGATAAAGACCTGCGCCAGCAAGGAAAGCAAGAGCAGACGGAGACTGAGCGCAAAGAGGTCTCCATTTCGCAGATAAGAACGCAGATAGAGATTTTGCCAAATCTTTCCAGGCACCTTCTGAACAGCCTTTAGGATAAAGTCCAGATAGGCACGACGCTTGACGCTGTTTGAAATCCCCTTGACCTGCGTAAAGAGGGCAAAGAAACGAAGCAAGACTTGCTTACGCTTGCTTTCTTGAGAAATAACATAGTCCCAGTCCAGTCCAGTTTCCGTAAAAAATTTGCTGGCCTTTTGACGAAAGAGGAAATATTTACTTACTCCCAATAAAAGCACATAGACCAGAAAAACAGGCAAACCATAACCCATTGCCAAAAATAAGGGCGCAAATAACAGCAAGAAAAGGGTCTGGACAAAGAGCCAAAAGACTAGGGAAATGCCCGTTTGACGCTTGAGGTGGAGCTTGATTTCCTCTTCTCCAACCAAGAGAAAGAGCTTGTCTGGAGCCTCCATATAAGTGGCAATTCCACCCCAAAGCAAAAGTAAAACAGACGTAGTTCCTACAAACAAAAGAATAGGCCAATGATTTTCAGGAAAATGTTGCAAGAGTTGACTGTACTGGTAGGCTAGAAAGCCCAGCAGAACAAGCAGGAACAAGACAAAGTGGTCATTGAGAACATAGCGCAGATAACCAAGACACTCCTTACGAAAAGCCTGCTTTCTCTTTAAAAACAAGTCTTTCATAGCTCCTCCTCTTTGGTCAGAGCCAAGTAAATATCATTCAAACTGGCCTCAGGCATATCAAAGGCTTCGCGCAGTTGCAGGAGATTCCCCTTAGCACGCACCTCTCCCTTGTGAAGAATGACAAAGGCATCACACATCTTCTCCGCCGAATCCAGCACGTGAGTACTCATGAGAATAGACTTACCCTTTTGCTTTTCCACTTCCAAAAGCTGAATCAAGTCTGCAATAGCCAACGGATCAAGACCAAGGAAAGGCTCATCCACGATAAAGAGACTCGGATCCACCACAAAAGCACAGATAATCATGACTTTCTGCTTCATCCCTTTTGAAAAATGAACAGGGAACCAGTCTAATTTCTTATCCAGACGGAACATTTTTAACAAAGGCTCCACTCTCTCAAAAGCCACTTTCTGCTCAATACCATGAGCCATGGCAACCGTTTCGATATGCTCTCTGAGGGTCAATTCCTCATAAAGGCTGGGCGTCTCAGGAATGTAGCCAATTTGCTTGCGGTAGCTCGTTGCATCTTCTTGCAGGGTCAAGCCATTGATATTGATAGAACCGCTATAAGGTGTCAAGAGACCGATAATCTCATTGATTGTCGTCGATTTACCAGCACCATTGAGACCAATCAAACCGACCAGCTGCCCACTTTCAACAGTAAAGGACACATCTTTCAAGACAGGGACATGGACATAGCCACCTGTCAGGTTTTTAATTTCTAACATATTTTCTCCAAATCTGGTATAATGTAGCTATATTATATCAAAATTCAATACAGTAGAGGTAGATTTTATGTCAGATTGCATTTTTTGTAAAATCATCGCAGGGGAAATTCCTGCTTCAAAAGTATATGAAGATGAGCAAGTTCTTGCCTTTCTTGATATCTCTCAAGTGACACCAGGACACACCTTGGTCGTGCCAAAAGAACACTATCGCAATCTCTTGGAAATGGACGCTACTAGCGCCAGCCAACTCTTTGCCCAAGTACCAAAAGTAGCTCAAAAAGTCATGAAAGCTACCAAGGCTGCTGGTATGAATATCATTGCCAACTGTGAAGAAATCGCAGGGCAAACCGTCTTTCATACCCACGTTCACCTCGTGCCTCGCTACAGTGCGGACGATGACCTCAAGATTGATTTTATCGCCCACGAACCTGACTTTGACAAACTTGCTCAAGTCGCTGAAACCATCAAAAATGCCTAAGGAGTTGCTATGAAATTATCCAATCTATTGCTATTTGCAGGAGCTGTAGCCGGAAGTTATCTGGTCACAAAAAATCGCCAAACCATCACAGATGAAGTCTTGAATACCACTGACCGCGTTCAAGCTATCAAGGACGATGTAGATATTATCCAAAATAGCCTGCAAATCATTGACCAGCAAAAAGAACTCATCAAGGAATATCAAGAAGACCTGACTTACAAGTTTAAGGTCTTGGAAAAGGATATCCAGACTAGACTAGCTGTTATCAAAGAAACACAGGAAACTGAAGATAAGTAAAAAGAGCCATCAACTTTCCTTAAATCCATTTTAGGTTGTCAGGTCCAAACAAAAAGAGGAAAGAAAATGAAACAGTTTTTTAAAATTCTGGCACAGATCATCCTAATCCCTTGTGGTTGCCTTAGCCTTCTTGCGGTCCTAGCATTTCTAGTACTGTTTTTTGCTTTCAGAGCCTCACCGATTGACATTCACAAGGGAAATAACACCCTCAAACAAATCTTTGTTTCCCTTGATCTCCCTCCTAAAAAAGTAGAATCAGATGGACACTATGAATTCGAGGGCGGAGGTTTACATTTTTATGTTACTTTCTCAGATGAGGTCATCAATACTCACCCTGTCCTAAAAGAAAGTCCAAAACTCACCAAAAATCAACTTGAAGTCTATGTCCTAAACACAGGAGATATTTCCTACCATTCAGTAGAAGACAACTTATTCAATCATGGTTTATTGCGATTTTTAGAGGAGGAAGGCGAGAAGTATTTTCGAGAAAACGGAAAGAAATCAAATTATTCTTACACAATTCTAACCTTATGGGATCAGGAAAGTCTAAAAAAGGGAATTGCTTTCTATGAAAAAGCCTTGACTTTGGTGGATATTCAGGATAACTCAGCAATCAAACACATTGATACCGTTACCATCAAGCCTGGTAAAGAAGCGGAAATCAAGCAACTCATCCAAGATATGGATGCAGCTGGCTTACTCAAGCAAAAGTATAAATAATAGGCTAACTGGAAAATGATTTTTCGACACTAAATTTTCAAAGATAAGACAAAAAGAGCCCAACGGCTCTTTTTACTTTTATTCTCCTTCAAAGGCATCTTTAATATGGTCAAAGAATCCCTTTTTCTTTGGATTGACTTTTAAATCACCAGCAGCTGCGAATTCTTTCAAGGCTGCTTTTTGGCGGTCGTTCAAGCCTGTCGGTGTTACGACATTAACTGTAACGTATTGGTCACCAATTGCACCACCACGAAGGCTCGGAGCTCCCTTGCCACGTAGACGGAATTTCTTACCAGTCTGAGTTCCCTCTGGGATAACCAATTCAACATCACCGTGAACAGTTGGGATATCAACTGTGTCACCAAGAGCTGCTTGGACAAAGTTGAGGTTGAGATTGTAGAAGATAGTCGTTCCTTCACGTTCAAACTTGTCGCTGGCTTCCACAGAAACCACTACATACAAGTCACCATAAGGTCCACCGTTAAAGCCTGCTTCACCTTGACCAGCTAGGCGAATTTGTTGACCTGTTTCCACACCAGCAGGGATTTTGACATGTACACTATGGGCTTGTTTTTCATGCCCTGTTCCGTGACAAGTTGTACATGGATCTTTGATTTCTTTTCCGCGACCGTGACAGACATCACAGGTTACTTGGCGACGCATCATACCAAGTGGAGTCTGTGTATCGACGTTAATGACACCAGCGCCATGACAGCGTCCACAAGTGACTGGACTTGTTCCTGGCTTAGCACCTGAGCCATTACATGTACTACAGCTTGCTTCACGATTGTACTTAACCTCTTTTTCAGCTCCAAAAATAGCTTCTTCAAAGGTCAAATTCACACGGTATTGGAGGTCATCCCCCTGACGAGGAGCATTTGGATTGCGCGAAGTACCGCCTCCGCCGAAGAAACTTGAGAAGATATCTTCAAAACCACCGAAGCCTCCTGCCCCATCGAAACCTCCGAAACCACCAGCTCCACCAAAACCACCGTTTGCTCCAGCAGCACCGTATTGGTCATAAGCAGCACGTTTTTGGTCGTCACTCAAAGTCTCATAGGCTTCCTGAACTTCCTTGTACTTTTCCTCAGCACCAGGCTCCTTATTGATATCTGGGTGATATTTTTTCGAAAGCTTACGATAAGCCTTTTTGATCTCGTCTGCCGAAGCGTTTTTTGACACCCCCAGACGATCATAAAATTCAGTATTGTTCATATAAGATACCAAGACCGTAAAATTCAACTGAAAAATAGGAAATCTGACGCTGGAGCGATACTCCTAGGCAGATTTATCTTTTTTCCGAGAATTTAGGTCGGGTTCAATTCCTTTCTGTTATATTGAGTAAGAAATTTGGGAACCCGTGTTCAGTTACGAACACCTTTGTTCCTTTCTATAATTTTCATGTAAATCTTTAGAGGCTGTTTTCTATACTCTGCTTCACTTGATTAAACTCTTCATCTGATAGAGTAAATATCAAATCCTCTTCAGCATACTCGTTCTGTTCTTTAAAATAGTTCTCCGTATTCTCTGCCAACCCTAAACCGAAAATCACTTTTCTTGCAAACTCTTGATGTGCAAAACCGATAGCCGTAATGATTTGTTTATCTTGGACAAGAACTTTCGGTTGGAAATTCTCACGTGGAAGAAATTCAAAATAGTCAAAGAAGTTTTGCCAAATTCCACCTGTAAATTTCGTGTTGTTCAACAAGCCTGCTTTCGCCAATAAAAGGGGCGCTGAAGAAATGGCTGCAATTAGGATATCTTGCTCATTAAGACTTCTCAAAAACGAGATCAATTTCTCATCTTGTAGAGCAGGACCTATATTTACCATTCCTGGCAAAATCACACAAGAATAATCTTCTATACGGATCTGATCCAATGTTTTCGTCGGTTGACAGGGCAAACCATCCTCAGAGACTACCATCGAATTCTCAGAAGCGACATAATCAATCGTGATATCAAAAGACAGAGCTAAAGTACTCGTTAAAGTGGTTATCTCATAAAGAGAAAAATTAGGATAAATGATACAAAGTACTTTTTTCATACGCAACATCCTCTATTTTATCGAAAAACAGAGGCTGGGTTGCAACCTCTGGATTTCCATACTTTATGATTTATAGCGGAATCGCATAGCCTTTCCATTCGCTAACATCATATTTATCTTTACAATTGTCACAATAGCAAAATGCATCTGAAAAAGTTGCTTGATAGCCGTAACCACTACCATTCGGACGTTCTTTAGACCAGACGACAGTTCCTTGACCACAAGGGCATTTATAAGTCCTCACTCTCTCATCATATGTACCATTTTCATGTGTTTCATCAGAGATGAGTTCCAATTCAACTCTATCATTCATATTAATACCTCAACATCTTACCGAATCGAGCACGCCCTAACCTCTTGGTGAAAAAGACAAATCTTCCTAGAAACTAAAGTTTCTGCGTCAGATTTCCTATTTTCACTGTGAGGTTTTAACGGGCTTTGCATCTTATTTTTCCGTAAACTCTCCGTCTACGACGTCATCGCCTGCGTTTCCTGTTGCTTGCGCCCCTTCTGCTCCTGCTTGAGCTTGTTGCGCTGCTGCAGCTTGTTCGTAGAGTTTAACAGCAAGGCCTTGAGCTTTTTCGTTCAATGCTTCAAGTTTTGCTTTCATGTCGTCCAAGTTATTGTCTTCTTGCGCTTTCTTAAGGTCATCAAGGGCAGCTTGGGCAACATCACGTTCTGCGTCGAAGCCTTTGCCTTCAGTTTCCTTGATTGTCTTTTCAGTCGCGAAGATCGCTTGGTCTACTTCGTTACGAAGGTCAACTTCTTCTTTACGTTTCTTATCTGCTTCAGCGTTTGCTTCTGCATCTTTCATCATGCGGTCAATTTCTTCATCAGTCAAACCTGAGTTAGATTGGATGACAATAGTTTGTTCTTTTTGAGTTCCAAGGTCTTTGGCCTTAACAGACACGATACCGTTCTTGTCGATATCAAATGTTACTTCGATTTGAGGAATTCCACGAGGTGCAGCTGGGATATCTGTCAATTGGAAGCGTCCAAGAGTCTTGTTATCTGCTGCCATTGGGCGTTCACCTTGAAGAACATGGATATCAACGGCTGGTTGGTTGTCTGCTGCTGTTGAGAAGACTTGAGATTTAGATGTTGGAATTGTTGTGTTACGGTCGATGAGTTTTGTGAAGACACCACCCATTGTTTCGATACCAAGTGACAATGGTGTTACATCAAGAAGGACAACGTCTTTGACATCACCAGTGATAACACCACCTTGGATGGCAGCACCCATAGCAACTACTTCGTCAGGGTTTACTGATTTGTTTGGTTCTTTACCAGTTTCAGCTTTAACAGCTTCTACAACGGCTGGGATACGAGTTGAACCACCAACAAAGATAACTTCGTCGATTTCTGACAAGCTCAAACCTGCATCTGAAAGAGCTTGACGAACTGGAACTTTTGTACGTTCTACAAGGTCACGAGTCAAATCGTCAAATTTCGCACGAGTCAAAGTCATTTCCAAGTGAAGAGGTCCAGCCTCACCAGCAGTGATAAATGGCAAGCTGATTTGTGTTGAAGTTACACCAGAAAGGTCTTTCTTCGCTTTTTCAGCTGCATCTTTCAAACGTTGCATTGCCATCTTGTCAGTAGACAAGTCAATACCGTTTTCTTTCTTGAATTCTGCTACCAAGTGGTCGATGATTTTTTGGTCAAAGTCGTCACCACCAAGTTTGTTGTCCCCTGCAGTTGACAATACGTCGAAGACACCGTCACCCAATTCAAGGATAGAGACGTCGAATGTACCACCACCAAGGTCAAATACCAAGATTTTTTCTTCTTTGTCAGTCTTGTCCAAACCGTAAGCAAGGGCTGCTGCTGTTGGTTCGTTAACGATACGTTCTACTTCAAGACCAGCGATTTTACCAGCGTCTTTTGTTGCTTGACGTTGAGCGTCGTTGAAGTAAGCTGGAACTGTAATAACTGCTTTAGTCACTTTTTCACCAAGGTAGTCTTCAGCATAACCTTTCAAGTATTGAAGAATCATAGCTGAGATTTCTTGTGGAGTGTATTCTTTTCCGTTAGCAGAAACTTTTTCAGAAGTTCCCATTTTAGATTTGATAGAGATGACTGTATCTGGATTTGTAACTGCTTGGCGTTTTGCAGCATCACCAACGATGATTTCGCCGTTTTTGAATGAGACTACAGATGGAGTTGTACGGTTTCCTTCTGGGTTTGCGATGATTTTGCTTTCAGTTCCTTCAAGAACTGCAACTGCTGAGTTTGTTGTACCTAAGTCAATACCGATAATTTTAGACATGTGTTTTTCTCCTTAAATTTTATATTCTATTTTTCTTTTTGATACTCTTCTTAAGTGGCGGCGCCGTCAGAGCTTAACTTCGTCAATCTCTTTGACTAAACTTTGAGTCTAAGGTCTCAAAGTTTGCGCAAATAGCGCCACGGCGAAGAGTATCGTCTTTGGTTCGCTTCGCTCACTATTGCAAAGCCAAACATATTTTATCTTTCTTCATAGTTTAGTGTCGTTTCGGACAAATTTTGTCAAGTTTTCTAAACTAGTTATAGACCACTACCATTGCTGGGCGTAGGATGCGGTCATGGAGTTTGTAGCCTTTCTGGAAGACTTGGGCGATGGTATCTGCTGGGTGTTCATCGTCTGCTGGGAGAGTTTGGATGGCCATATGGTAGTTATGGTCAAATTCACCGTCAGCTGTGATTTCTTCGATTCCTTCTTCTTTCAAAGCGTGAATCAAGCTTTCTTGCACCATTTCCAATCCTTTTTTGACATCGTCTGTCAAACCTTCAACCGCGAGTGCACGCTCAAGGTTATCCAAAGAAGGGAGAATCGCTTTTGCCAAGTCCTGGCTACGATAACGTTGCAAGTTTTGACGCTCTTCATTGGCACGGCGTTGGATATTTTGCATTTCTGCATGAGCGCGAAGGTATTTGTTTTCGAACTCATCTGCACGTTCATTTGCCAAGTCCAACTCAGACTTTTCAGAAGTTGTTTCTTCAGCTGTTTCCACAACTTCCTCTTCTTGAACTTCTTCTACTTCTTCGTTTTTTATATCTTGGGCCATTTTCGCCTCCTTTAATGATTTCAATCTTAATGTACTTCGTAATGATTACTGCTGAGGTAGCGGTAAAAATCTGTCAACTTCATGGTCAAAACACGATTGACTACATTGACTTGGTTGATTAGTTGCTGATAATCCAGATTAACTGGACCGATAATGGCTAGAATTCCAACTCCCCGATAAGGAATGAGGAACTTGCTACTAATCACCGCTAGGTCAGCTAGACAGGACTCTTGACTGTCTGCAACACGGACGTTTTGCATCTGATCTTCACGCAACCCCTCACGAATCTCCAGAGCTACCTTTTGCGGTTGATCAAAGAACTGATAGGCTGCCAGATTGGCAAAATTCAAGAGATTGACCTTGCCCGCCACCACAATGTTTTCGTTGAACATTTCCTTAAAGATATGTTCAAAGAGATCGATCACATTGTCCGTTGTTGTAAAGTAACGCTGGATAATCTGCGGAATCTCCGTCCGAATCTTGTAGTGAATATCTAGAACGGTGTGGCCGAGGAAACGTTCCTGAATGATGCTCTTCAGCTTCAGCAAATCCTCCTGCAAAAAGTTCCTTGGAATCAGAAACTGACTGGTAACCGTTCGAGACTCGTCTAGGGTGAATACTGCCAAGGCTGTATGTTGCCCCAAAACAACGATATCAAAGGCTGTCAAACGTTGCCTGCTCGGCTCAACATCCAGTGCCACTACCGTACAGCCACTCAAGTCTGTCAGTAGATTAGCAGCCTCTTGCAGAATATCCTCCAATTTGAAGAATTCCTGATCAAAGGCTTTGACAATCTCATAAACCTCATTTTCAGCTAGTCGGTCAAAATCCAGTGAGTGTTTCACATAGTACTGAAAACCAGCAACACTTGGCATCCGACCACTTGAAGTATGGGCCTTCTCAAGCAAACCTTGCTTTTCTAGAGCCGCCATGTCATTACGAATGGTTGCGCTGCTAGAGTTAATAGACTCTTGCAAGGCTTTGGATCCGACAGGTTCGTGCGTTTTGGTAAAGATGTCAATAATCAGATTTAAAATATCCTGCTGACGCTCTGTAACCACCTCATCACTCCTCTCTGTCTGATCAATTAGCACTCGATACAGTCAAGTGCTAACTTATGATTCTATTATACACCCTTAAAAGAGAATGTCAAGACAAAAACTCAAAAAATTAGCACTCTTTTATTAAGAGTGCTAAAAATCAGTCTAAAGACCTAGAACCTTACTGTTTATCTACTCGGTATTTCCTTTTAAGTCTAAAAAAACCATAGATTAGATAAGAAATCAAGAGAGCATATAAAAGAAAAATAATAAAGAAAGACATAGAAAGCTCCTCTTTAAATAGACTCATACAGACAACAAGACCACCTAAGAAAGTAGCTGTACAGGAACGAAGTCTAGATCGCATAACTTCCCATCTGAGTCCCTTACTCATATAGACTTGATCCTCTGAAAGTATATCAGAAGCTGGTTTACGAAGAATCGAACAAGAACCTGCTCCTATCAATTCCCAACCTCTATTTCTAAAATCTTGCAGTTCATGCTTATGCTTTTTAAGAAATCTAGAATCATAGATACGGTAGATGACATCATCTGGTTGACATTGGTCAAAATAGAACAAACCAAAACGACTCGTTCTATACCTCCAACCTTTCAAATGCATCTCATGTAAATATTCTTCTTCCTTGTCCAAATCAAGAATAGTGAAAATCCGAAATTGCTTTTTATTTATCATGACTTCCCCTCCAATTTTGAGCATACCTACCCTATCATAAATCTGATAATTCCTTCTTTTTATGCCATAACTTCCAGCTAATATATACAACCATTAACAAAAGGATTAAAGACAAGAAAATATATAGCCCAACCGCAAAAAATTTCCATAGATCAAACGTATTACTTCTATCGAGCAATATAAATAGGAATGGTATATGTATAGCTAGCAAAAGTAAAACAGGTACTAATCGCAGTCTTAAAATGCGATTAACCATAGCTAACTTCCCAGCAGCGTCATTATAGATTTCAAATTCTGCATTCGATTCAATTTCAGAATGTGCTTTTCTAAAATAGGAAAAACTATTAAAGTCTGTAATATGCTCCCAACCACAGTCTTTAAATAGTTGTAAATAGGAGACTCTCTCTGATTTTTCCATTGGGTAAAAATCCAACTGATAAGACACTTGCTCAGGCTGACACTTTTCAAAGGTATACTTAACTGCAAACAATAAGATAGAATAGCTTACTTTCCTAAGTTTCCAGCCCTTAGCATGCATTTCTCTAAAGTATAGAGCCTCCCTCTCATAATCCGCAATTGTAAAAATTCGATAAACAATTTTCTTTTCCATCATCCTTCCTCCCGACTATTTCTGTAGAGGCGTTCAATACGCTTCAATTCAATATCTAAGACTTTTCGTCCCAAGTCTGTTATCTGATAGATTTTCCGTTTTTCCTCTTCGCGGACAAAGGAAATCAAACCATCCTTTTCCATTTTTGACAAGGTTCCATACATAGTTCCAGGACTAATCAAGACTTGCGAATCTGTCATCTCCTTGACCTTTTGCGTAATACTATAACCATGACCTTCCTTTTGCAGACAGAACAAGATATAAAAACCCGTTTCCGTCATCGGAAGATAAACTCGACGAATCTTATCCGTTAATTCCATTTATAAGCACCTCCTAGTCAGTTCGATATATCGCACTTCGTTATAAAAAATATATCACACCTCGATATAAAACGCAAGAAAAAAGACCGCCCTCAGGCAATCTTTCTTCTATATTAGTATTAGTAAAGGTCTAAATAGTTATCAATTTCCCATTGTGAAACGAAGGTTGCATAACTTGCCCATTCGATTCGTTTAGCTTCGAGGAAACTAGTATAAATATGTTCTCCGAGAGCCGCTCTGACAACTTCATCTTCAGTCAGAGCTTTCAAAGCGTTGTGAAGGGTTGATGGAAGGTCTGTAATACCAGCTTCCTTGCGCTCTTCTGCTGTCATGATGTAGATATTTTCTTCGATAGGAGCTGGTGCTTCGATTTTATTTTCAATACCATGCAAACCAACTTCCAACAGAACTGCCATAGCGATATAAGGGTTCGCCATTGGATCCACTGAACGCAACTCAAGACGAGTCCCCATACCACGTGAAGCAGGCACGCGCACAAGTGGCGAACGGTTACGACCAGCCCAAGCAATGTAAACCGGCGCTTCATAACCTGGAACCAAACGTTTGTATGAGTTAACCGTTGGGTTCATGATGGCAGTATAGTTGTAGGCATGTTTGATCAAACCACCAAGGAAATGGTAGGCCGTTTCTGACAACTGCATTCCTTTTGGATCATTTGGATCAAAGAAGGCATTGTTTCCTTCTGCATCAAACAGGGACATATTACAGTGCATACCTGAGCCAGCAATACCAAATTTTGGTTTTGCCATAAAGGTTGCGTAAAGTCCATGTTTGCGAGCAATGGTTTTAACAACAAGTTTAAAGATTTGAATCTTATCACAAGCACGGAGAACTTCATCGTACTTGAAGTCAATTTCATGCTGTCCAACCGCAACCTCGTGGTGACTCGCTTCTACTTCAAATCCCATTTTGGTCAAGACATTGACAATCTCTCGACGTGTATTGTCCGCAAGGTCAGTAGGCGCCAAATCAAAGTAGCCACCCTTGTCATTCACTTCAAGTGTCGGGTCTCCATTTTCATCCAACTTAAATAGGAAGAATTCTGGCTCTGGGCCAAGGTTGAAGGACTTGAATCCTACTTCTTCCATGTGATGAAGAGCACGCTTCAAATTGCCACGAGGGTCACCTGCAAATGGTTCACCTTCTGTTGTATAGACATCACAGATCAAACCTGCAACACTTCCATTTTCATCTCCCCACGGGAAGACTGTCCATGTATCCAAGTCTGGGTACAAGTACATATCCGACTCATTGATACGTACAAAACCTTCAATAGAAGATCCATCAAACATAGCCTTGTTTGACAAGACTTTATCTAACTGTTCATCTGTAGCAGGAATTTCGACGTTTTTCATGGTTCCCAAAATATCTGAGAACATGAGACGAATAAAGGTAACATTTTTTTCCTTGACTTCACGACGAATATCTGCAGCTGTGATTGGCATGAGTTTTCTCCTTAATGTATGACTACTTGCGGTTGCCTAACCGCGACCAAAAGGTGACCGTACTGAAGCAAAGCGACCCTGTTGGAGGAGTTCATTATGAAGTGCACGACGCACCTCAGTCTGACTCACCGCTTTCTTGGATTTCGCTTCACGTTCAGCATATTTTTTCTTAATGGCAGCGATATTATAACCTTCAGAGATATAATCTTTGATTTCAAGCAGACGATCCATGTCATTCAAGGAATACATGCGACGGTTCCCTTCGTTTCGATCAGGCTTGATCAACTCTTGATCTTCATAATAACGAATCTGACGCGCCGATAGATCGGTCAACTTCATAACACTGCCGATAGGAAAAACAGCCATATTTCGGCGAAATTCTTTTTCCTTCATTTACAATTTCCTTCTTTCTGTCTATTATAGTCTAAAAAAAGACAAACGTCAATTGATAATGTTATAAAATGTAACATTATTTTTCTTTTTTCTCTAAAAAGAGCCGAATACGATCAATATCGTAATTTACGAGAATTGCGACAAAAACTCCCATGAAAGTTTCTGATACACGCGCAAATACGTACAAAATCGTTTCACCACTCGGAATCGATAAGGTAATGATTAACATAGCTGCTACACCACCAATAACTCCTGCTTTGTTATTCATGGCTACATTTGTCATAATGGTTAACATGGTGCAGATTGGAACAACTACCAAGGTCACCCAAAAGGCTTCGTGGAAAAAGGTATTTAATAAGAAGAAGACCAGCGCATAGAGACCACCGATACTATTTCCTAGAATACGCGAAGTCCCAAAATGAACACTCTTATCAAAACTCTCCCTCAGGCTAAAAACGGCTGTCAAAGCACCGATTTGAAGACCTTTCCAGCCAAAAAAGCCAAAAATCAAGAGAACTAGAAAAACAGCAATACCTGTTTTAAAGGTTCGCATACCAAGTTTGAACTGGGATTTATCGAATTTATATTTTTTAAAATAACTCATAATCTCAACTTTCTATTTCCATTTTATCATAAATCGGTGATTTTTATGAGTAATAGTTGAGAGGAAGCGTTTTTATTTTAAGCAAAAGAAAAGAGGAACTTTCGTTCCTCTCTTCTTTGATTTATTTATAAAATCTTATTTTTCGGTCAAGGCTGCAAGTCCTGGAAGAACTTTACCTTCAAGAAGTTCCATTGATGCTCCACCACCAGTAGAGATCCATGAGAATTTGTCTGCGCGACCAAGGTTGATCGCTGCGGCAGCTGAGTCACCACCACCGATGATTGATTTAACGCCTGGTTGTTTCACGATAGCATCCATCACACCGATTGTTCCAGCTTGGAAGTCTGGGTTTTCAAATACACCCATAGGTCCGTTCCATACAACTGTTTTCGCACCAGTCAAAGCTTCGTCAAATTTAGCGATAGATTTTGGACCGATATCAAGGCCAAGGAAGCCTTCAGAAACTGCTTCACCTTCAGTGTCACGCACTTCAGTGTAACCAGCAAATGCGTTAGCTTCTTTTGAGTCAACTGGCAAGATCAATTTACCGTTTGCTTTTTCAAGAAGAGCTTTCGCAACATCCAATTTGTCTTCTTCTACAAGTGAGTCACCGATTTCGATACCTTGTGCTTTGTAGAATGTGTAAGTCATACCACCACCGATAAGGACTTTATCAGCTTTTTCAAGCAAGTTTTCGATAACACCGATCTTGTCTGAAACTTTTGAACCACCAAGGATAGCCACGAATGGACGTTCTGGAGTTTCAACTGCTTCTTGGATGTAGGCAATTTCGTTTTCAAGAAGGAAACCAGCAACTGCTTTTTCAACGTTTGCTGAGATACCAACGTTAGATGCGTGTGCACGGTGAGCTGTACCGAATGCATCGTTTACGAAGATACCATCTCCAAGTGATGCCCAGTATTTACCAAGTTCAGGATCGTTTTTAGATTCTTTCTTGCCGTCAACATCTTCGTAACGAGTGTTTTCAACCAAGAGAACTTGTCCATCTTCAAGAGCGTTGATAGCTGCTTCCAATTCAGCACCACGAGTGACACCTGGGAAAACAACGTCTTGGCCCAATTTAGCTGCCAAGTCTGCTGCTACAGGAGCAAGTGATTTACCAGCTTTATCAGCTTCTTCTTTCACACGTCCAAGGTGAGAGAAAAGAATTGCACGTCCACCTTGTTCGATGATGTACTTAATAGTTGGAAGAGCTGCTGTGATACGGTTGTCGTTAGTGATTACGCCATCTTTCAATGGTACGTTGAAGTCAACACGAACGAGGACTTTTTTACCTTTCAAGTCAACGTCTTTAACAGTAAGTTTTGCCATGTTACAAAAACCCCTTTATTTATTTTATTCGAAACTATTATATCACACTTTGGAAATATAAGGAAAGATTTCACAAGATTTTTCGATATTTAATCTTCATCTTCTTTTTTCTGTTTCAATGTCAAGGCTAAACTAGCAAGACCAAGGCTTACCAATCCTGCTATTAGGGCTTCATTGGCATCAGCAGTTCCTGTATTTGGCAATTGTTTGCTTGCTTCTTCTGATTTAACTGCTGTATTTTGGGCTGGTTTTTCTTGTGTAGGCGCTACTGCTGGTTCAGTTTTTACTTTTGTTCCAATTTCAACAATTTCTGGAATCGCCTCTTGGATGACTTCTGTTGAACGAAGACGACGCTGACCGTTTTCATCAACTTCAAAGACATGTCTCAACAGACCATCTCGTCCTTGTATGATGACTCGTTGTTCCCCAACTAGCATATCAGCATTTTCATGCTCTTGACGGTCAAAGGCAACCTTTTCCTCTTGAACTTCCAATTTAGGAGCCTTTTGTTGATCAGAAGCCGGTTGATTAGTAGGTTTTGGAAGGTCTGTGTTTTGTGGTGCTGGATTGGCAGGAATGAGACCAGTACCTACTTCTACGATTTCAGGGCTTGCTTCTTTCAAAACTTCTGTAGCGCGAAGCGTACGATTGCCTTGACTATCTACTTCAATCAAGCGACGAATTTGTCCCTCAACTCCTGCTTGGACAAGTTGACGTTGACCGACTGGGAGATTTGGATTGGGACGTTCTTGGTGTTCGAAGGCAATACTTGTCTCTTCAATTTCTAATTTTGGAGTATCCACAACCAAATTCTTGACACCTTCAGTTGGTTCCTTGCTTGAAATAACTTTTTCTACTGGTTTAGCAGGTTGTGGTTTTTCAGCAGATTCATAAACAAAGGCATAATGAGTAAAGTGTGGCGCTGTAAAGATGACATGACTATCCGTTTGTTCAAAAGCCAATTCTACTGCCTCTTTGCCTTCAGGCAAGAAGAAGACTTTCTTCACTTTCTTATCTTTTTCAATTGGAATTTTCACAATAGATGCGTAAGAGAGATCAACGTCTTGACCTTTTTCATCTAGACCTTCTATTTCAAAGACATGTGCATCTTCTCCAGCAAAGTATTTCTTCTCTTCAGCACTTGCTTGAACACGCTCTACTTTCAAGCCCTTGATGATAGTCTTCTCTTTATTTGAGAAGTGTACTTCAACACCTGTTTTACTATCAGAAAAGACTGCTGGTTTGTCTTCTTTCAATAGGGCAACCAGATCTTTTAGACTCTGTTTCGCTGTCGCAAGCTCTTCTGGACTCAAATCTACTTTTTCAACCAAGGCCTTGTTTTTCTCAAGAAGCGGAGTTAGGGCAGAACCTGAAGGATGGTTTGGTTTGGCAGCCAAGAGTTCTTTAGCCTCACCTGTTAAGCGATCAAGTTCTGTCTTATCTTCCGTAAATTTCTCTTGACCATTCAGAGCTTTATGAGCTTCTGTCAATTTATTAAGTCGGTCATTGACTTGATCTTGGGTGCTAGTTTCATGGTCTTTCAACACTTGTTCCGCCGCTTCAATTGCTTTCAAGAAGGCTTCTTTTACTTCTGGTGAAGCAAAGTTATAGACCACCTTGTTCTTAGCCGCTTCAACTTCTGCTAATTTTTGTTTAAGGTACTCATCGTTCAATGCTGCTTTTGGAGATACCAAAACATCAAAGTTGACTTCATGTCCTTGGTAACGAAGCGTCAAGGTTTGACGACCAGTCTTTTGAGCATCGTAACCAGAAATTTCAACTCCCTCATCAGTAAAGGAATGTTCTTCCATGGTGTCATTACTATAAGCCACTGCAAAGCGTCCTTCAGACAAGTCTAAGCTATCACCAACTAGGTAATCTTTTTTGGGTTCCTGACTTACTTCAATTCCCAAAATAGTTTTCGGACTTGCTTCATCTTGACTAGTAACAGTCACTGATAAATTAGCATGTACCGGTTGCCCCAAATATTGTAAAGTAAGATTTTGTTCTCCCTTATGATGCGTATCAAAACCGGATACTGATACACCCGCGTGAGTTAGGCGAATAAGTTCGTCCTCAGCTCCACCTTCATACTGAACTCGAAGAACACCACCTCTAAGGTCCAAATCCTCCCCTTCGGCGTAGCTTGTTTTCTTAGGTCCTGTTTCTAGGCTGACTGACTTGATTCTTCTGTCATCTTTTGGAACGGAAACTGCTAGGACATTACTAATTTCCTTGCCTGGCAACTGGGTACGATAGTAAAGAAGACCAGATTGATTTGTCAAATCCAATGGTGAACTTGCTAGGTCTCCTCCAACTTCGCTCTTCAAGGTTGCAAGCGGAGTTTGAGAATTTGGATTATCATAAACGGTAATGGTTGCTCCGGCCGGTACATCCGCAAAGCCAACTTGTACCTTGTTATTGCCTAGAGAACGGGCTGCAGCCTTGGCCATCGGAATATTGACACTCTCAGTATCAAGCTTTTCATACATTTTCCAGTTATAGATACGAATAGCCTTCCATGGTGTTCCATTGTCAGAAGTGACAACATTCAAGCGCCAATCTTGAGCTGTGATTGGCTTATCAAGGGTAATATCTGTAACATGGGCTTTATTGCCACGGACTTCCTTAGCCAACTTCCATTGACCATCCGCATCTTTATAATAGAGGTCAAAGTCTTTGGTATTCATCAAACCATCGTTTACAGATTCTCCACCAGCTCCAGCATGGTCCATCACCCATCTAACAACTGTACGTGGCTGGGTCAAACGAATATCCACACTACCACTTAACTGTCCAGAAGACCACTTGTCTGAAAGACTGGTAATGGTACCATTCAACATACCTTCAATACCTTCTCCACCTTCAGTCTTAGGGAAAGTACTATCAATAACTGTTGCACCTGGAACGATATTTTCAGCTAGTGGTTTTGGTAGGCTGGTATCTTTTACAGTCATGCCCCAATCAAAGGTTGTAGTTGCAGCTTCTGAACGAACTCCATTTTTACCGACTGCTACAACCTTCAGTTCTTGAGTTGTACCTTGAGCACTTGCTGAGCGGCTAACTTTTGGTAGATAAATAGTTGTAGAAGATGAGCCAGTTAGTAATTTCCAGCTGTCTCCATCTTTTTCGTAAACTTCATAGAAATCTGCATCCTTGTTGCCTTTAAATTGCACAACTGCTTCCGCTTCTTGGGCATTTTTAAGGACTTGTTTGGCTACAGCTACTGTGGTTGGTGCCTGAGGAGCATCTTGATTATTGCTGATGGTCAATTGCCCCAGGTTAAATTGATAACCTTTTAGGTCTTTATCATTTTCAAAATACAGTTTAATACCGTAAATTGTTTTACCTGCTAAGGCACTCAAATCAAAATCATCGGTAGTCCAGTTATCTGAAACTGTCAATTCTTTACGGGCAGCTTCATCACCGTAGGTATAATCTTTCTTAGTTGCAAATTCTACATAAACCTTGGTTCCTTTGCCTCCTTTATGGGCAACATGCAATTTGGTGGTATCTGTCACCTTCAAGCGAGTAGAGTACAAATTCACATCTTGCTTGGTCGCACCTGAAAGATCCCCTGCAAATTTGAGAGAAGTTCCACCATTATAAGCATCTTCAAAATCATAGCTTGCTTTCAACTTATCACCAGTTGATTTTTGCCACCAGCGCCATGTTGGAAGAACACCTGAAACTGAACGGTAATTCCACTCAGAATCCTTAGAAACCTTACCATCTACGAACCATTTTCTACCATGACCTGTATTAAAAGAGGTAGTAAAAGTATTACCTACTGCTGGCGTGCGGTCCGCAACTAGGTTAGCAATCCCATACCAATCTTTGTCAGCTGGTTTTTGGCCAGTAGGGTCTCCTTGGTAACCTGTAAAGAAGATATCTTCATTCTTATGATAATCTTCACCAGTTTTTCCTAAACTTGTAATGGTATCTGGGGCGAACAAACCAAGAGACAGACGCAATTTCCCATTTTCATCTAAAATGTCATTCCATTTGACCTTGGTCTTGTAGGAACCACCCTGTTGCAATTCCAAACCTGCAAATACATCATAAGGATTACGACCAATCCAGTTGGCAGTTGTAATAGTGTAATCATTCTTAGCCTTATCCCAGTTAAAGTTAGCAAAGAAGTTGTCTGCTGGAACCTTATCTCCTTCAGGTTGCATGAATTGGTAGTTGTATTCTCCCAAACCATCTTGGTGGTAACGTCCATAGTTATAGGTCATAGCATCGTACCAAGAATACTTGATTGGATGGTTTACCTTAGCAGCATACTCCTTGGTATAGAGCATAAACTGGCGCATCTTTTCTCCAAGAGGTTCAACCAAATCCCCAGTTGTTTCCTGGTTGATGAAATAGCCATCATAGCCATAATACTTGGCCATATCCACCAATTTACGGGCAATTGGGAAGCTACCATCTGGGTCTTGCTTCAAAGCTTCAGCGAATTTTTCTTGATCAGCAATACTATTAGACCAGTTGAAGAAGAGTGTACCATATACAGGAACCCCGTTACGGTGACCTGCATCAATAACGTCAGGAGTTGGTACGAGACCTTCCCAGAAGACCATTGAATCTAGATATTGCCAATAGTCAAAAGCATAGGCCTTGAACTCTTCTCCACCAACAGAAGCATGGTCTTTTGCTTTAGAATTGGTGTTTGATAGGGCTTGAACTTTTGCTTCCTTGCTAGCTTTTTCATTGACCAAATGACCTGTCCGACGTGAAGCGAGGGCGACAGACCCGCGGTTAATAGCATCATCTTCACGAGCACCTGGTTCCCATTTTAACAATTCTTCCCAAGAATTAAATTTGATTTCCTTTGGTTTTAATGTTTTTTCTGTATTTTTAGGGACATCTGGCTGGACTTCTTTTTCAGTCTTATTAGCTTCTGCTGCTGGCTTAGACTCATCCCCTTGGCTAGTTGCTTCAGGCTTTGCTTCTATTTCCTTGTCAGACTTAGGTTTTGCTTCTGCAGATGGTGTTTCCGCAGCCACCTCACTTGGTTTTTCCTCTGGTTTAGCTACGCTTACTGCCTCTGCAGTTTCAGTAGTTGCAGCTTCATTGCTTGCTGGCGAAGCAGTTTCAGATGCTGTCGCTACTCCTTCTGCCTTTTCTGGCTTATTTTCTCTAGCATGTTCTCCTTCATGCTGCTTGTCAGCTTCATTAGTTGGATGCTCACTCTCTCCTGAAACAAGCTCTGTATTGGCTCCGTTATTTTCAGGAACTGCAGTTTCTTCTGCTAAGGCTGGACCAGCAAATAAAACAGCCCCAATCATCAGCGAGCAGGCTCCTACTGATAACTTACGAATACTGTAACGACAACGTCTTTCAAAAAATAGATTCTTCATTTTCTCCTCCTAAAAGATTGATTTTGTTGCACAAAAGAAAGCGCTTAACTTTCTTTATAAAATTTTTATCCCAATCACAGGGACCAAGATAATTCCTCCCTCATTTTAAAATATTTCTTTTAAATGTCAATATATAAAAGGAAATATCTATATCTAGGTTAGAAATTGGTAAAATTAATATAATTAAGGCCCATTCTAACGAATTTTCTTTCTAAAATCTTAGCTTAACACTTGTTAGATTTACTTTTATCCTTTAAAATAGAATAGGAGAAATTCCGTTATTATTTTTCGGAGGAAAAAGAAATGTCCATTAATTGGCAGGAAATTTTATTTCACTTTTTAGGTGGTCTGGGACTATTCTTATATAGTATCAAGACCATGGGAGACGGTTTGCAACAAGCTGCTGGAGATCGCCTTCGGTTTTACATTGACAAATATACCAGCAATCCGTTCTTCGGTGTGCTAGTTGGTATCGGTATGACGGCGCTAATTCAGTCAAGTTCTGGTGTCACAGTCATTACAGTGGGGCTAGTCAGCGCAGGACTTTTGACCTTGCGTCAAGCTATCGGTATTGTCATGGGTGCCAATATTGGAACTACCGTTACATCCTTTATCATCGGTTTTAAGCTAGGAGATTATGCCTTACCAATGCTTTTCATCGGAGCGATTTGTCTCTTCTTCACCAAGAATCGCTCTATCAATAACATCGGACGTATCATTTTTGGTGTAGGTGGTATCTTCTTCGCTCTCAATCTTATGAGCGGTGCAATGGAACCTCTAAAAGACCTGCAAGTCTTTAGAGACTATATGGTTGAACTAAGCAAGAGTCCTATTCTAGGTGTCTTTGTCGGAACTGGACTAACCCTACTCATTCAAGCTTCTTCCGCAACTATCGGTATCCTACAGAATCTTTACGCAAGTGGTTTGATTGATCTACAAGGTGCCCTACCAGTCTTGTTTGGTGATAATATCGGAACGACCATTACAGCTATTATTGCTTCTCTTGGAGCTAATATCGCTGCCAAACGTGTTGCTGGTGCCCATGTCGCCTTTAACGTGATTGGTACGGTTATCTGTATTGTCTTCCTTGTACCTTTCACTGGCTTGATTCAATGGTTTGAATCTACACTCAATCTGGCTCCAGAAATGACCATTGCCTTCGCCCACGGAACCTTTAATATCACAAATACTATTATCCAATTTCCATTCATCGGAGCCTTGGCCTACTTTGTAACCAAGCTCATCCCTGGTGAAGACGAAGTTGTCAAGTACGAGCCACTTTATCTTGATGAGCATTTGATTAAACAAGCTCCATCAATCGCTCTCGGAAATGCCAAAAAAGAACTCCTTCACTTGGGAAATTATGCTTCCAAAGCCTTTGACCTTTCATACAACTACATCATTGACCTTAATGAAAAGGTTGCTGAAAAAGGACACAAGACAGAGGAAGCCATCAATACCATTGATGAAAAATTGACTCGCTACCTCATTACTCTTTCAAGTGAGGCCCTTAGCCAGAAAGAAAGTGAAGTGCTGACCAACATCCTGGATTCATCCCGTGATTTGGAACGGATTGGGGACCACGCAGAAGCCCTAATCAATCTAACTGACTACCTTCAACGTAAAAATGTTGAGTTCTCTGAAGCTGCTTTGCAGGAATTAGCTGATATCTATCAAAAAACCACTGGCTTTATCAAGGATGCCCTTGATAGTGTAGAAAACAATGATATTGAAAAAGCTCAAAGTCTGATTGAACGCCATAAAGAAATCAACAATATGGAACGTGTTCTCAGAAAGACCCACATCAAACGCCTCAACAAGGGTGAGTGTTCAACACAAGCTGGGGTAAACTTTATCGACATCATTTCCCACTATACTCGTGTATCTGACCACGCCATGAACCTTGCTGAAAAGGTCATCGCTGAACAAATCTAAGAACCAAGAAGCTATCCTGAATGGGATGGCTTTTTTCTTTTCCTAACCAAGAATTGCCTTTCTACCATATAAAAAATGCTTTGATCCACAATGGAATCAAAGCATTTTAAAGAGCTCCCCATACATAATCGCAGAAGCTGCAGTTCCTCTGTACTTAGCTTCTTCTCTTTTGATAAAGCGAGCCAAGTTGAGCAACTCAGGTGCCGGATGTTTGGGATTTAGGAGCAATTCACGATTGACCAGGCCTGAGAGACGAACTGCCAGCAATTGCTCATTTGTAGTAGGCAGTTTTTTAGCAGTCTCTAGGAGAGCAGCAACTAAATCTTCACTCAAATCATGTCGAGCATGATTGTAAAGATCTTTTACAAGGCTTTCTAGGTTTGGTTCTACCATCCCTACCACCTCCCTTATGTTTAATAATGTTTAATCAAATCAACTGTTGAACGATCCAATTTTTTCACCAAGGCTTGCAAGAAAGCTTGCGCTTCTAAGAAGTCATCCATAGCGTAGAGGGTTTGATGAGAATGGATATAACGAGCGCAAACACCGATTGTTGTTGATGGGACACCACCATTTTTCAAATGAGCTGCGCCAGCGTCTGTTCCGCCTTTACCACAGTAGTATTGGTACTTGATTCCAGCTTCTTCAGCCGTTGTCAAAAGGAAATCCTTCATCCCTGGGAGAAGCAAGTGACCTGGGTCGTAGAAACGAATCAAGGTTCCATCTCCAATCTTGCCTTGACCGCCATAAACATCACCAGCAGGTGAACAGTCAACTGCTAGGAAAACTTCTGGATCAAATTTAGTTGTAGAGGTATGAGCACCACGGAGACCAACCTCTTCTTGGACGTTAGAACCTAGATAGAGTTCATTTCCGAGTTTTTGACCTGAAAGAGCTTCTGCCAATTCACTAACCATGAGTACACCATAGCGGTTGTCCCAAGCTTTTGAGATGATATTTTTTTCATTGGCTGTCAAGATTGCAGAGCTATCTGGTACGATGGTATCTCCAGGACGGATGCCAAAGCTTTCTGCTTCCGCCTTATCCGCAAAACCGCCATCAAAGACGATATCTGCAATAGCAGGTATGGTTGGTCCACCCTTACCACGAGTCAAATGTGGAGGGACAGAGCCTGAAATCACAGGAATTTCACGACCGTCACGAGTAAAGAGTTTAAAGCGCTGGCTACTAACCACCATAGGATTCCAACCACCGATTTCTACGACACGAAAAGTACCATCTGGCTTGATTTCGCTGACCATAAAACCAACTTCATCCATGTGAGAAGCGACCAAGACGCGCGGTGCATCCGCAGCTTCTGAATGTTTAATCCCGAAAATACCACCCAAGCCATCTGTCACCACTTCATCCACGTGCGGTGTCAACTTTTCACGAAGATAAGCGCGGACAGGTGCTTCATGACCTGAGATCGCAGCAAGTTCTGTTACTTCTTTGATTTTTGAAAATAATGTTGTCATTTCAGTTCCTTCTTTCTTCCATCCATTTTACCACTTTTTATAGGAGAAGGATAGCGGGAAGGTGGATTTCTAAGTTAGTATCTTTGTCTTGCTCTATCTCAGAAATGGATAGTATTCTCTTGCATTTGAAGTGAAATCTAAAAAAATTCCAATATTAACTCGAAACTTTATTTCCAAACAAAAAAACAATCCGATACCTAAATTGTTCAGATTTTTCATGAAATTTACAGAAAATAGTTGACTTTCCTTTCTTCTTTCTTTAAAATAGTACAAAACTAGAAAAAGGAAAAAATCATGACCAAAACAATTCTTGTTACAGGTGGAGCTGGCTACATTGGCTCCCATACCGTTAAAGCTCTTTTAAATGCTGGCTATCAGGTACATGTTCTAGATAATCTCTCTACAGGAAATCGAGCGGCTGTAGATAGTCGTGCTAGCTTTAAACAACTGGATGTTTATGATGCTAGCGCCTTAAAAACTTATTTGGAAGAAAATCAGATTGATGCTGTTCTGCACTGTGCAGGTGAGATTGTTGTTAGCGAAAGCATTGAAAACCCAAGCAAATACTTCACTGCCAATGTTGCTGGTATGAACCAAGTTCTCAAAGTCTTATCTGAAGTTGGTATTCAAAAAATCATGTTCTCTTCGACTGCTTCCCTCTATGGTAATAACTGTATTGACAAGCCTGCAACTGAAGATACCCTGCTCGACCCTGTCAACCCTTATGCAGAAACAAAACTGATGGGTGAACGAATGATTTACTGGATGGCCAATCGCTACGATTGGAAATATGTCATTTTCCGTTACTTTAATGTAGCTGGAGCTGAAATGGATGCTTCAAACGGTCTGCGAGTGAAAAATCCAACTCATATCATTCCCAACATCAACAAGACCGCATTGGGACAAAATGATAGCCTGAAAATATTTGGAGATGACTATGATACACGTGATGGTTCATGTATTCGAGATTACATTCATGTCTTGGACCTTGCACAGGCTCATGTTAAAGGAATGAACTACCTCTTTCAAGAAGACAGTTCTTCTCAAATATTTAACTTAGGAACTGAAAAGGGCTATACCGTCAAAGAAATCTTTAAAACTGCTGAAGAATTACTGAATCAAAAAATACCACACGAAATTGTTGCTCGCCGTGCTGGTGACCCAGCTAGCGTCCTAGCAGACGCATCAAAAGCTAAACAATATCTTGATTGGAAGGCTAGCTACTCCCTCGAAGATATTATTTTATCAGATTATCGTTGGCGTGTTAAAGAAGGCAAAAACATTTTGGAATAGGATAACAAAGGAGAAAGCCTTGGCGCTCTCTCCTTGTTTTATTCATTAAATTGTCAGAAAATTTATTGACAGATTAAATAATTCGTGTTACATTAATATCCGCAGGTATCTTTCGATACCAAATCCACATGAAAGGACGGGGTATGAAACTTTCTCATTATTTAATTGGCTTACTTCTACTCCTGGTCTTTCTCTCTATTAGCATTGGGACCAGTGATTTTTCATGGGGAAAACTCTTTGCACTGGATCATGAAACTTGGCTTCTCTTTCAAGAGTCCCGTCTTCCAAGAACCATTAGCATTCTCCTGACTGCCTCTAGTATGAGTATGGCAGGGCTCCTCATGCAGACTATCACTCAAAATCAGTTTGCTGCACCGAGTACAGTTGGAACGACTGAAGCCGCCAAACTAGGAATGGTATTGAGCCTCTTTGTCTTTCCGTCGGCTAGTCTGACTCAAAAGATGCTCTTCGCTTTTGTTTCATCCATCGTATTCACCCTCTTCTTCCTAGCCTTTATGGCCATTTTTACTGTAAAGGAAAGGTGGATGTTGCCTCTGATTGGGATCATCTATAGTGGGATTATCGGTTCTGTGACAGAAGTTATCGCCTACCGTTTCAATCTGGTTCAGAGTATGACAGCTTGGACCCAGGGCTCCTTCTCCATGATTCAGACCCATCAGTATGAATGGCTTTTCTTAGGCCTCATTATCCTGATAGCCGTTTGGAAATTATCCCAAACCTTCACCATCATGAATCTGGGCAAAGAAACCAGCGAGAGTTTGGGGATTTCCTACTCCCTACTTGAAAAACTGGCCCTCTTTCTTGTGGCTCTAACGACTAGTGTCACCATGATTACCGTGGGTGGCTTGCCATTTCTCGGAGTCATCGTTCCAAATCTTGTTCGCAAGCACTATGGAGATAATCTGAGCCAAACCAAACTCATGGTCGTACTGGTCGGTGCCAATCTAGTTCTGGCCTGCGATATCCTATCCCGAGTTCTGATTCGGCCCTATGAGCTGTCTGTCAGTCTTCTACTAGGAATCATTGGTAGCCTCGTCTTTATCCTACTTCTCTGGAGAGGGGGACGAAAAGATGCAGTCTAAAAGCAAACATACTAAGCTATTCTGCCTTCTCATTATTCTGGCCATCGGAGCTTGTCTCCTCTATTTTTGGCCCATTACTCACTTGTCAGCCTTTTCTTGGAAGCTGCGTTCCCAAAAGATCATCGTTTATCTCTTGGTAGCTATCGCGACAGGGATTTCGACCATTAGTTTTCAAACACTGACGGAAAATCGTTTCCTGACGCCAAGTATTTTAGGAATCGAATCCTTCTACGTCCTACTGCAAACTCTACTACTGGTTTTTGAAAGTAAGTTTCTTCAACTTGGCAAGTCCCCTATCTTAGAATTCCTAATCTTACTTCTCATCCAATCCCTCTTCTTTCTTGCCTTACAAGGCTACTTGAAGACACTGATGAAGCAAGACCTTGTCTTCATTCTGTTGATCTGTCTAGCCCTCGGAAGTCTCTTTCGAAATATCAGTACCTTCCTCCAAGTCCTGATGGATCCAAATGAATACGATAAACTGCAAAACAGTCTCTTTGCCTCCTTTCAACATCTCAACACTTCCATCCTAACCATCGGTTCTCTAATCATCCTCGCTTTGACAATCTTTTTCTTTCAAAAAGCAGTCATTCTCGATGTCTTGCACCTGCAAAGAGAAACTGCTCAGATATTGGGGCTCAATGTTGAAAAAGAACAGAGAGAACTCCTCTGGGGTATCGTGCTTTTGACTTCAACGGCTACTGCCTTGGTAGGACCTATGGCCTTCTTCGGTTTTATGCTAGCCAACCTCACCTACCTAATTGTCAATGACTATCGGCACAAGTTACTCTTTATCGTGGCCATTCTGATCGGATTTATCAGTTTGACTTTGGGGCAAGCCCTAATTGAACGAGTATTTGCTATGGAAATTCGCATCAGTATGATCATCGAGAGTGTGGGTGGCTTCTTATTCTTTATCTTACTTTATAGGAGGGCGCGTCGGTGAAACTGAAAAACATTGACAAATCCATTCAAAAACAGGATATTTTGCAAGGCATTTCGCTTGAAGTCAGTCCTCAGAAACTGACAGCCTTTATTGGTCCAAATGGTGCTGGAAAATCGACTCTCCTCTCCATCATGAGCAGACTGACCAAGAAAGATCAGGGAATTCTCAGTATAAAAGACCGTGAAATCGAGAGCTGGAATTCGCAAGAACTGGCTCAAGAACTGACTATCCTAAAGCAGAAAATCAATTACCAAGCCAAATTGACGGTTGAAGAACTGGTCAGTTTTGGACGTTTTCCCTATAGTAGAGGACACCTGAGAGCAGAAGATTGGGAAAAAATCCGAGAAACTCTGGACTATCTGGAACTGACCAACCTAAAAGACCGCTACATCGATAGCCTGTCTGGAGGCCAGCTCCAGCGGGTCTTTATCGCTATGGTACTGGCCCAGGATACAGACTTTATCTTGCTAGATGAACCGCTCAACAATCTCGATATCAAGCAAAGCGTCAGCATGATGCAGATTCTCAAGCGACTGGTGGAGGAACTAGGAAAGACCATTATCATCGTCCTCCACGATATCAACATGGCCAGTCAGTATGCAGATGAAATTGTCGCCTTCAAGGACGGTCAAGTCTTTAGCAAGGGAAGAACAGATCAAATCATGCAGGCTGACCTGCTCAGTCAACTTTATGAGATTCCCATCACGCTGGCTGATATCAATGGCAAAAAGATCTGTATCTATAGCTAATAACATATAAGTTCAAGTTAGAGAACCTTCAATCTCTTAGTCAATAAAACCTAGAGACTCCCTAAATCGTTATCACATTTTAAAAAGGAGAAATCATGAAAACATCCCTCAAACTTTACCTCACTGCCCTAGTAGCCAGCTTCTTGCTCCTACTTGGTGCATGTAGTACAAACTCAAGCACTAGTAAGACGGAGTCAAGTAGCTCTGCTCCAACAGAGGTAACCATTAAAAATTCACTAGGTGTAGTCACACTTTCAAAAATCCCTGAAAAGATTGTGACCTTTGACCTCGGTGCTGCGGATACTATTCGCGCTTTAGGTTTTGAAAAGAATATCGTCGGAATGCCTATAAAAACTGTTCCGACTTATCTTAAAGACCTAGCTGGAAAAGTTAAAAATGTTGGTTCTATGGTTGAACCAGACCTAGAAGCCCTTGCTGCTCTTGAACCAGACCTAATTATCGCTTCACCACGTACCCAAAAATTCGTAGATAAGTTCAACGAAATCGCTCCGACTGTTCTCTTCCAAGCAGGCAAAGATGACTACTGGACTTCTACCAAGGCTAATATCGAATCCCTAGCAAGCGCCTTTGGTGAAACTGGTACACAGAAAGCCAAGGAAGAATTGGCCAAGCTAGACAAGAGCATCCAAGAAGTCGCTACTAAAAATGAAAGCTCTGACAAAAAAGCCCTTGCTATCCTCCTCAACGAAGGAAAAATGGCTGCCTTTGGTGCCCAATCTCGTTTCTCTTTCTTGTACCAAACCTTGAAATTCAAGCCAACTGATACTCAATTTGAAGATTCTCGCCACGGACAAGAAGTCAGCTTTGAAAGTGTCAAAGAAATCAATCCTGACATTCTCTTTGTCATCAACCGTACCCTTGCCATCGGTGGGGACAACTCTAGCAACGATGGCGTCCTAGAAAATGCCCTTATCGCTGAAACTCCTGCTGCTAAAAATGGCAAGATTATCCAACTAACACCAGACCTCTGGTATCTAAGCGGAGGCGGACTTGAATCAACCAAACTTATGATTGAAGACGCACAAAAAGCCTTGAAATAAGCTACTTTAAACTCAATCACATCTTTACATGATAAAACGCATCCTATCAAGCTCACTCAAACCTGATAGGATGCGTTTTTATCATTTCACTAAAATATTTTTACCCAGCCTCATTTTTCTTCTTGATTCCGTTTGAGGGAAAAGTGGTCTGGGACGGGGTCATTACCTGTTTTCGACCAGGGATGGCAACGTAAAATCCGAGCCAAACCCATCAAGACACCCTTAAAGCCATGTTTTTCAATAGCCTCAATCATATAGTTGGAACAAGTCGGCTCAAAGCGACAAGAGGGTGGAAAGGCTGGCGAGATAAACCGTTGGTAAAAGCGTACTGGCGCTATTAAGATTCGTCTCATTATTTCTTGGTTACAGCCATGGTGTGTAGTTGGCTGATTTCTTTTTTATTCAGACGACGGGATTCACCTGGACGAAGGCCTGTCAAGTCTAGGTGCCCAAAACGTGTACGCGACAACTTGTCCACTTGAAGACCAACAGCTTCAAACATTTTTTTAACCTGATGGTTACGCCCTTCATGGATAGTCAACTGCACCACAGAGCGATTTTTAACTGGGTCCACTTTGAGAATTTCATAAACAGCTGGCTTGGTTTTCTTGCCATCAATCTCAAGTCCACGGGTCAAGGGGCGGAGATTGTCCTTATTGGCCACACCTTTAACACGCGCGACATAGACCTTATCAATTTCATTACGGGGGTGAATCATCTCATCCGTAAAGTCTCCATCATTGGTCAAAATCAAGACTCCTGATGTATCCCAGTCCAAACGACCTACAGGGTAGATGCGCTCTTTCACGTTGGGCAAGAGGTCGACAACCGTCTTGCGGCCCTTGTCATCTGTCACACTGGAAATGACACCGCGTGGTTTGTTAAGCAGATAGTAGACCTTTTCTTCATTGTAGATAGGTTGACCTTCAACTTCGACCTTGTCGCCTGACTTGATAGTGGTTGCTAGTTCACGTACCACTTGGCCGTTAACCGTCACCAAACCTTGCTTAATCAGCTCTTCTGCTTTTCTCCTACTGGCCACACCTGCGTGGGCAATATACTTATTGATTCTCATCTTCTTCTATCCTTTCACCAAATAATTGGCTTTCTTGGGCTTGAATCTCAAGCTCATCAATCACTGGTAATTCTTCTAAATGGTTTATCCCCATGTAATCTAGGAAATAATCTGTAGTCACATAGAGGTTGGGGCGACCCAACACTTCTTTTTTCCCGTCTTCTCGTATCAAGTCAAAGGCCTGCAACTTTGCCAAGGCCCCACTCGAGTTGACACCACGGATGGCATCAATCTCTATCCGTGTGATGGGCTGTTTGTAGGCAATTATGGACAAGGTCTCAAGGGCAGCCCGAGATAAACTCTGGTTGATGGGCGCTTTAGAATAGTCCTTCAAAATCTCTGAAAACTGAGGCTTGGTCACCAATCTATAAGCACCCCCTGTCTCAATCAGAGCCAAACTGGAATCTGGGGCCTTTTCATACTTCTGGGATAATTTTTCTAAACTCTGTTGGATGCCTGTCGGTGGCAGAGAGAGGAGTTCAGCTAACTGGCGGACCCGAATCCCATCTTCACCCGCTACAAACAAGAGCGCTTCTATTTTTGCTAAAGTACTCATCTTTCCTCTCTATCAAGTCTAGCTTTGGGCTACTTGACTTTCTTCCTTCTTTTCCATGAGATAGATATCTCCGAAACTCTCCTCTTGCACGAGGATTAGTTCCTGGGTTTTGATTAACTCTAGGGTTGCTAAAAAGAGGGTGATGACCTCTTGGACATTCTGGGCTTCCTTGAACAAATCCTGCAAGCACAATTGGTCTCGTCCAGCCAAGGACTCTTTCACGATAACCATCATGTCCTCAATCTTATACTCATCCCGCAGGATAGTCGTATGATTCTGTTCAAACTCCTCTTTTTTCTTGGCTAGGATATTTGAAAAAGCCAAGAAGAGGTCAATGGTCGTCTTGTCATGCACGAGCTCCGCATCTTCGTAAATCAACTCTGTCGGCGCTTTGGAATAATACTGGGCCCGATCTTGGTGCTTGGCTTCCAAGTGCTCACCCAAGAGCTTGAATTTGCGGTATTCTTCGATTTGAGAGAGAAGGTCCTGCTCCAGGTCATCTTCCAAATCTGTCACTTCCGCTACCTTTGGTAAGAGCTTGCGACTCTTAATCAACATCAGCTGACTGGCCATGACCATGTACTCACCCGTCACTTCCAGACGCATGGCCTGCAGGGTTGAGACATAGGCTAGATACTGTTCAATGACTTCCGTAATGGGCACATCGTAGATATCCATCTGGTACTTAGAAACCAGGTGCAAAAGAAGATCCAGGGGCCCTTCAAAATCTTTTAATTTAATATCCATTATCTATATTTTTCTAAGGTCAGGACTGTTTTTAATCCTAATTTTTTTGCAATTTCGTACAAATCGACCTTCTTTTCTATCTGTCTTAGAATGAACTGTTCCCGCAAGGCTTGAGCGGATAAGGTTGAGAAACCTTTCTCCTTGACAAAGGACTCTAGCTGACGGAAGGCCCATTGACGAGAATAGGCTTTCCCTGTCCTTTCAAAAAGATAGGTCTGGCCCATCAAGGGTTCTAGCTCTGAAAGCAAGCTCGTGGGAATGGTGACAATCCTCTGTTGGGAAGCCTTCTGGATTCGCAACACCTGAAAGTCCAGATTGATATCCGCAACCTTTAGAGCTAAAATCTCACTCGGCAAGAGTCCCATTTCTAGGATTAAGAGCGCTAGCAAGCGACCCTCTGGATAGTCGCTTTCTTGCCAAAAAGAGTCTAGGTTTAACAGTTCTGGTTTTGAGGTCTTCTTTTCAGCTTGTTTAGCTAATTCCAATCGGTAAAAACTATCCACTTCTCCTTTTTGATAGAGAAAGTAGAGAAATTGGTTACAGGCCGAAATCTTTCGCTTCTGGGCGCTGATTTTTAGATTGGCTAGCTGAGCTTGGTAAATCTTGAGACTGGTCTCAGAAATCCGCTCGCCTACAATGTCTAAAAATTGTTCCAGATCATACTTATAGGACTGCTTGGAATTGGCAGACAAGCCCTGCTTTTCCTCTAAAAAGGCTGAAATCCTATCTCTCATTTGCATCGAATCTCATATTCCTTACTAAAGTCATGCAAGAGGGCATTCACTGCCTTGAGGATAGACTTACGTGTGATAATTCCCTGGAAGATACCATTCTTATCTACTACAGGGAGGAAGGACTCATCCACTAGCTTGTGCAAGACCTCCGTAATGGTAAAATCAGGCGAGACGACCGCTACGTCCGTTCTCGTCATATGAACGATATCCGTATCTGCCATGATTTCTTGACTCAGATCATGCTCCATCTGATAAGCCATAATATCTCTGAGCCCAATCGTCCCAACAAACTGTTTTTCATCTGTCACAACAGGAACACGGGTATAGGTCATCTGACTAAGCAAGAGGGTCGCGTGATCTGCATTGTGGGTATCAATCAACACGGCTAGATTTTTAGCAGGGGTCAAAAAAGTTTCCTCCTGCCCCAACAAGAAAGTCTCAAACTCCTTGGCAATCATCGGCTAAACTCCTTGGACAAGCCTGGATACACCTCATGGTCTCGTGTCAAAAAGTCCACTTTAAAATAACTGTCATCAATCTCCACACGAGCATAGAGACATTCTCTGATGGTCCCACGTGGTTGACTGATGGAACCTGGATTTAGAAAGAGTGTCTTGCCTTCCATCCAAGCGCTTGGCACATGCAAGTGACCATAAAGGCAGATATCGGCCTCTTCTTCCTGAGCCCAGTAGTCCAACTTTTGAAAGTTGAAATTGATGTCAAACAGGTGTCCATGGGTTTGGATAATCTTGGTCGAACCAAGCTCTGTCACCAAACGTTCTGGGTAGCCGGCGTAGAAGTCCATGTTCCCTTTAACAACACGGATGCCTTCCCAAAGGGGAGAATCAGGACGCAGTTCAGAATCGCCGTTATGAAAAACGGCATCAACTTTGCCTACATAGCGATCACGGATTTCTTCCACAATCAAGCTATCGCCATGGGAATCGCTCATTACAATGATGGTTTGCTTTGCCATGATGGAAATACCTCCAAAAGTTTCTTAACGGCTAAGGCGCGGTGAGATTGGCTATTTTTTTCTTCAAGGGTTAATTCAGCTGATGACTTGCCTGTCTCTCCTACAAGGAAGAGAGGATCGTAACCAAATCCATTTTCACCCTTTGGTTCAAAGTTAATGTAGCCAGGCCAGTCTGCTTCAACAACCAAACTTTCCTTGTTGGGACTGGCTACGACTAGGGTTGTATGGAATTGAGCCGAGCGGTCCTTGAGTTCAAAGACCATGGCCAATTCGTGCAAGAGCTTGGCATTGTTTTCACGGTCAGTAGCTCCCACACCTGCGAAACGAGCTGACCAGACACCTGGCAAGCCACCAAGGACATCAACTTTCAGTCCAGAATCATCTGCCAGAACCATCTTGCCTGTTAATTGAGAAATAGTTTCTGCCTTGAGACGGGCATTTTCTTCGAAGGTCATGCCTGTTTCTGCTACTTCAGGCAGGTCAGGATAGTCATTAAGATTTTCCACATCGTAGCCTAACTTATCAAAGATAGCTCGGAACTCTTTGGTCTTGCCTTCGTTTCGAGTCGCAATCAATAAGGTTTCTCTGACCTTGCTTGTCTCAAAGAAATCATGAACATTGACCCCTTCTTTAGGCAATGCTACATGCAGGAGTTGCCCATTTTCAATCAAGAGAAAAGCTCCCTGACGTTGGATGACTTCCAGATTTCGTCCCATTTCTTGGTTGAGGATATCTACCACAAAAGACAATAAACGGTAGAGAGAACCATAGCGTAAAACAGTAACAGAAACAGGAAAACCTCGATCCTCATCTCGAAATCTTTGGGCAAACTCCAATAGAGGAAAATCCAAGTCATCATCCGTCAACGTCCGGACGCCACCAAAAATACCATAGGACCCGACATACCAGTCCTGGTCATCCTTGTATTCATAAATTTTATTTGTCATAATTCTACATGCTCCACATGAATCTCTTTTTCAAGCCATTCTTCACCAATTTGTGCAAAACTTTGGCTGCTGGCTGTTGTGTAAAAACGGTGATGGAGTGGTCCGGCATCGCGACCACGATTGATTTCAAAATAATTAAGTAAGACTGAGATATCCCGTACGCACTCTGCCCCACTATCAATGAGCTGAACCTTGGGTCCCATGACATTTTGAATAATGGGTCTGAGCAGTGGATAATGGGTACAACCCAAAATCAGGCTATCCACCTTTCCAACCAAGGGACGCAGGGTTTCATAGACCACTTTCTTGGTGACACTGGTTGACAGGGCACCAGACTCCACCAAGGGAGCAAACTTGGGACAGGCCAAACTCTCCACCTGTAAGTCCGGATCCAAATCATGGATTTTCTGACGGTAGATGTCTGATTGTACCGTCATGGGTGTTCCAATCACTCCGATTTTCCCACCTTGGCTGGACTTGATGGCTGCTGAAGCTCCTGGCAAAATCACACCCAAGACAGGAATATCTAGTTGAGCCTTGATTTCTTCCCAGACGACCGCAGTCGCAGTGTTACAAGCAATGACAATCATCTTGACATCCTTGGTCAAGAGAAAGTTGACCAACTGCCAAGTATATTCACGAATTTGCTCAGCAGGACGGGGACCATAGGGCGCCCGTGCCGAATCTCCAATATAGACGATTTCTTCATGGGGAAGCTGGCGCATGAGCTCGCGCACAACGGTCAAGCCCCCGACACCCGAATCCAAAAAACCAATTGGTCGATTATCCATACAGTCTTCTTTCTAGTCTTTTTTCTGATTGATAGTTCATTATGATTACTTGTCTTCAAGAACTGAAGGACAGCTTCAACAACTACTATCTCTCTTAATCATAATCAAATATCAATAGAATGCAAGGAAAAAGTCTCATCCCTAAACCATAGCCAACATAGTGAGAAGTCTGGAACTTTCATCCCAGACTTTTCCTTATTTATTTTTTCTTTTTATTGTTAGCAAGGGCTGCTTTTTGTTGGCGGATGATTTGGTGGTAAACTTGTTGTACCTTAGCTTCGCTTGGTTTTTGACCATTTGCACTCAAAAGAGTACGAACTGCTTCAGCATTCAAACGTGGGTTATCAGCAAATTCTTTTTCGATTTGCTTACGAACCAAGTACATTCCTCCAAGAGCTCCTCCTAGAAAAGCTAGCACAATCAATACAATTGCTAAAAGTAAATCCATCATATTTCTCCTGTTTCTTTTTGAGTCTCTTTCATTATACCATAAACTAGCCACCCTGACTAGTTTGTTTTACGCTTTCAGAGATGGAATAGACAGCAAAAAGAACCCTGCTTTTCTGCGAAAGAGGGCTCCTTACTGAGTTTAATTTACATAAATAGCCAGCGTTTGATACGGTTTGAGTAGAATTTTTTCAGACACTTCTGCATCTTCATAGTTTGAAATCAAAATTCGTCCATTTTGGTAGGCTACTGATAAGTCGATTTCCACTTCTGTGGCATAAAAATTATTGAGCACTAGTAACTTTTGATCCTCATACTGGCGTTCAAAAGCATAAACTTGTTTGCTATCTTCAAAGGCTGGTTTGTAACTTCCTTCTGAGATGATAGGCATTTCTTTACGAAGTCGAATCAAGTCTTGGTAGAAGGTGAAAATAGGGCCTTGGATTTCATTTTCTACATTGATGTGAGGGTAGGATTTTCCTGCCTTGAGCCAAGGTATCCCTACTGTAAATCCTGCATTTTCCGAAGAATCCCACTGCATGGGAATTCGTGAATCATCACGCGACTTAGCCTGAATAATCAGGAAGGCTTCTTCCTGACTCTTCCCTTCTTTTAAGAGCATCTGATAAGCATTGAGCGATTCGACATCTACATAATCATCCATAGAATCATAGTCTGGGTCAATCATCCCGATTTCCTCGCCCATATAAATATAAGGTGTTCCGCGTGATAAGTGAATACTTGCCGCTAGCATGGTGGCTCCTTCCTTGCGGAAATTTTGAATATCGACAAAACGGTTCAAGGCGCGTGGTTGGTCGTGATTGTTCCAGAAGAGAGCGCTCCAACCACCTTTATCACTCATTTCCTTACCCCAACTATGGTAAAGACTCTTCAACTCTTCAAAATCAAAGGGAGCCAAGGTCCACTTTTGCCCATCTTTGTAGTCCACCTTGAGGTGATGAAAATTAAAGGTCATGGATAATTCCTGACGGTCAGGCGACGAATAGAGGACACAGTTTTCCATAGTTGTAGAAGACATTTCCCCAACTGTCATAAAGCTATCGTCTGATCCGAAAGTGGCTTGGTTCATCATACGCAAATAGTCATGAACGATGGGCTTGTCTGTATAAGCTGGCTTTCCTTCATTTTCAGGACAATTCACTAAGACCTCGTCCTTGCCAATCAAATTGATCACATCAAATCGGAAACCTTTGACACCCTTGTCGCGCCAGAAATTAACAACCTTGAAAAGCTCCTTACGAACATTGGGATTGCGCCAGTTAAGATCAGCCTGGGTCTCATCAAAGAGGTGAAGGTAGTATTTCCCTGTATTCCCAAAGGGTGCCCATGCAGAGCCACCAAACTTAGACTGCCAGTCTGTTGGTTGGTCTTGGATGAAGAAAAAGTCTTGATAATACTTGTCACCAGCTAGGGATTTCTGAAACCATTCATGCTCTGTCGAACAATGATTGAGTACCATGTCCAGCATAAAGTCAATCTTGTGCTCTTGACCGACACGCACCATTTCCTCAAAATCAGCCATATCACCAAAAAGAGGATCAACTGCCATATAATCTGAAATATCGTAACCATTATCCCGTTGAGGGCTTGGATAGAATGGATTGAGCCAGACCATATCCACGCCCAACTTGGCTAGATAGGGGATTTTTTCGATAATTCCACGTAAGTCCCCAATACCATTGCCAGTGGTGTCTTTGTAAGATTTTGGATAGATTTGATAGACTACTTTTCTTTTATCAAGTGTCATCTATTTCTCCTTTTCTGATAAAAGGGAGGAAGCCGTCTTCCGTCCCTATTTGTGCTATTTTGATTAGATTCGTGTTGCGACCATGAGATCTTCTCCAGCTTGGATCGTTGTCGGATAAGTTCCAGTGATGGTCGCTGTATAAGCATCTTGATTGGTAATAATGACAGGAGTTTCTGTTACCAGACCTGCATCCTTGATAATATCCATATCAAAACGAATCAATTTCTGCCCAACTGTGACATGATCTCCTTGGGCTACTAGACTTTCAAATCCTTTGCCATCAAGACCTACTGTATCCATACCGATGTGGATGAGCAATTCCACTCCCTCATCAGAGACAATACCGATGGCATGCTTGGTAGGGAAAAGAACCGTAACTGTCCCATTGACTGGAGAAGACAACTCACCTTGACTTGGTTCAATGACCAGACCTTGCCCCATGACACCTGAAGCAAAGACTGGATCAGTTGCTTGACTTAGTTCTTTTACTTGTCCTTCAAGTGGGCTAACAATTTCTACTGGAGTATGTTCTACTGGTTCATGGCTCACAAATTCTGCTTCTTCTTGAGCAACGAATTCTGCCTGCAAGTCCGTATCATCCTCTGTTTTTGTAAAGAGACCAGCCTTGCGGAAAAAGAAAGTCAAGAGCATTGGAACAAGAATAGCGACTAGCATAGTTCCTGCAAATGGTAGCATGTATTGAGGTTGAATAGAGAGGATACCTGGCAAACCACCGATACCAATAGAAGCCGCAGTTACATTAAAAGTAACGGATAACATGCCTGCAAGAGCTGAACCAGTCATTCCAGCTACAAATGGATAGATGTATTTGACATTGACCCCAAAGAGGGCTGGTTCTGTAACACCGAGATAGGCTGAAATGGTTGCAGGAAGTGAAACCTGAGCCTCACGCTCATCATGACGGTGCATGAAATAGTAAGCAAATACGGCCGAACCTTGGGCAATATTAGAAAGAGCAATCATTGGCCAGAGGGCAGTTCCACCCGCATCCGCAATCAATTGTGTGTCAATGGCATTGGTCATATGGTGCAGACCTGTAATGACAAATGGTGCATAGAGGGCACCAAAAATCGCACCGAAGAACCA
Organism: Streptococcus mitis; assembly: GCF_905187495.1. GTDB lineage: Bacteria > Bacillota > Bacilli > Lactobacillales > Streptococcaceae > Streptococcus > Streptococcus mitis_CU. The sequence continues at coordinate 89,604 of NZ_CAJJIB010000022.1, forward strand.
CTTAACAGGACCAGTTAATCCTGCTAATACAACTGATGAAAGTCCTTGCCCGATTGTCCAACCGATTGGTCCCAAGACAGTATGAGCCAAAATCAAGGCTGGAATCAATGACAAGAAAGGTACAAAAATCATAGAAATCACTTCTGGGATATGCTTACGCCAGAAAATTTCAAGATAAGACAGACTCAAACCTGCAAGCAAGGCTGGGATAACTTGGGCTTGGTAACCGATACGATTAACAGTAAAATAGCCAAAATTCCAAACCCAGTTTGCTGCGATATCAGCTGCTGGCGTTGAAGCAACCGCATAGGCATTGAGCAATTGAGGCGATACCAAACAGATTCCGAGAACAATTCCCAAAATTTGGCTGGTTCCCATCTTACGAGAAACAGACCAGGTAATCCCTACTGGTAAGAACTGGAAGATAGCTTCACCAGGCAACCAGAGGAAGTGATTAACCCCTGCCCAAAACTGAGAAGTTTCTGTGATGGTCTTACCATCCAACATAGACCAATGCACACCTTCCAAGACATTACGGAAACCGAGGATCAATCCACCAACAATCAAGGCTGGAATAATCGGAGTAAAGATTTCCGCCAGAGTGGTCATAACACGTTGGACCACGTTTTGATTACTCTTAGCTGCAGACTTGGCTGCTTCTTTGGAAACACCCTCAATGCCTGAAACAGCTGTAAAATCATTATAAAAAATCGGCACGTCATTCCCAATAATCACCTGAAATTGACCTGCATTTGTAAAAGTTCCTTTAACAGCTGGAATTGATTCGATAGCTTTAACATTAGCCTTCTTATCATCTCCTAAAACAAACCGCATCCGTGTCGCACAGTGGGTTACCGCAGTCACATTTTCTTTGCCTCCAATTGCCTGAAGCAGATCCTTGGCTTCTTGTTCAAATTTTCCCATTTGATTCTCCTTATACTTGTCAAAGCAAGTTTGATTTGATAAGACTATTGTAAACGATACCAAACTTGTCTGCAACTTGTTTTGTTTAAAAAGAGGATTTTTTTGTCATTTTTCGGTACTTGTATGGTAAAATAGATACAGGTGTTCATTGAACTAGACTAAAAAGCCATTTAATACTCAATGAAAATCAAAGAGCAAACTAGGAAGCT